>ONFU01000075.1 GCA_900317165.1 uncultured Erysipelotrichaceae bacterium | reverse complement strand
AGAAACGTCTTCTTCAACGGAATCATCTTCCTCCGAAATATTAAATAAGGATGGCGTATATCATTTTTATTGCGTCAACGATTTCCATGGGGCCGTCGTTGAACAAATGAATGGCAGTTATTATGAGGTTGGCATCTCCAAATACTTTGGGGAATTAAGAAAACTTAAGGAAGAAGATCCTGACCATACCATCCTTCTTTCCGCAGGCGACATGTTCCAAGGTTCTTTGGAAAGCAATTCCAATTATGGGATGCTTGTAACCGAAGCCATGAACGAAGCCGGTTTGAAGCCATGACCATCGGGAACCACGAATTCGATTATGGTCCAAAAAGGCTTCTCGATATCATCGATAAAGCCGAATTCCCCGTTTTAGGTGGGAACATCATGAAATACGATAATGGTCCAACGAACGAAATATGGAACCCATCCATCAAAACATCGACCGTAATCCAAAAAGGAAACGCCAAAATCGGCGTCGTAGGAATGATCGGCGAAGGACAGACGACTTCCATTTCCTCTCAGCACGTTCAGGACATCACCTTCGTTGCCCATGAACAACTTGCCAAAACGGAAGCGACTCGTTTAAGGAATGAGGAAGGTTGCGATATCGTCATTCTTGTTGTCCATGATAATTTCGGAAATTCGTCATACGCGGCCAATAGAATGTATTTCGATGGGGTATTCAACGCGCACACCCATAGGAGGGAAGTCTACTTCAGGAACAATGTCCCCTGCATCCAATCAATCTGCGATGGCGAGGCCTATTCATATTTCGATATCACCATCAGCAACAATTCCACTTCTTGCACCTCTTATGGGGTCGAATATGTGGAAGAGGATTTCTATGATGACGAAGATATCGCTTCGATTAGGGATAAATATATCCTTGATGAGGATTTCGTCGCGAAAGCCAGCAGCTACGCCGGAAGAGTTAACGGCACCCTAGGAGCCAAGGAAGGGGTTTCCAACCTTTGTTGCAAAGCGATCTATGAAGAATACATTGATGATTACCCAAACCTCGCCTGCACGATGATGAACGGGCAACGTGCTCAATTAAGTGGGGAAATCACTTATAGGGATATCGTCAAAGCCACTCCTTTTACGAACCATATCGTCTTCGCCTCAGTTAAAGGCGCGGATATCCTCGCGGAAGCCGAATATAACCTAAGTTACACAGGGGACGAAGAGAAATACCGTTATCTTGATCCAGACGCCTATTACGATGTTGGGGTCATCGATTACGTCCTCTACCATCAAAACGTCAATAAGGTCTATGACTACTTCCCCTCCTTAAATGATTTCGGAGGCGGGAAGATATATGCCGAATATGAAAGGTATCCTTTCGATTTGGCCTTTGAATATATAAAAGAAAACCTCCACGGGGAGGTTAATGCCTCTTCCTTCAAATCGGGAAGCAACGGATTTTCGATATACGCCTAAGCTATAATCTATCAACGGGCTTGAAATCGATGGCCTTATGGGGCTCTCCCGCGCCCGTTACGATAATCTCATCGAAGGAGAAATAAAGTTTTTGATATGAGACATCAACCTCGATTAGCCCAAGGATATAATCGGGAAAACCCTGTTTTCTCTTGGAAAAGGCCATTAAGGAGAAGGACACGATCATCGGGATACCGAAGGTGAAGATGCTCAAAGTCAAAACCCCAAAGAAGAAGATGGCCCATCTAGCAACGAACCTTCCCGCGGAGCAAGAAAGCAGTTTGGCGTTAGCTAGGCCGATTTGATACATCCATTTACCGATGGTCCTTCTGCCCCTTCTAAAAAGAAGCCCAGGAAGAAGGTAAACGAGAAGACCTCCGATAAGCCAACCAACGGGGATTTCAACCGCGAAGAGCATGATCGACTCATAACGGACAAGGCCCAGATATTCGGGGACGGCCGTCACCAAATATCCAAGCGCGTGTTCATCGAAGAAGGGCGTGTAGACCTTTTCGAAATATTCGCGTTTGCTCACCAAATCGTTTAGTTCGGGGTTACGTTCGATGCTCCCTGATTCGTTTTTGATGAAATAAGGGATTTTGGTCCCCTCCTTTTCATAAACGAATTTGGGGTCAAGCCTAAAGGAATCATAATCGTCACGGACTTTCTTTGAGGCTTCCTCGCTGACGTTATTCTTTAAATAAACGATGAATTTCTCAATCGCTTCATCGGTTTTGACGCATTTCATATAAGCCGTGTTGTTACCCGTATCGATATGGTAGAGCATATCCTCCGACTTATCGCCATCGACATAATAGAGACCGCTTTCCTCCCTTATTTGCAACAAACGGGCTTCGTTGTTTTTAAAGGACGGGGTAAGGGAGACAATCCACCTGGCCGCGAGGAAAAAGGAAACCGCGACCACGAGGAAAAGGAGGAAATCGATGACGTTAGCAAAACATCTCCGATGGAATTTCGGGGTGGTGTATGAGATGTTTTTCTTGTTTTCCTCTCCCATGGTTTAGAAATCATACCCCTTCGCGCGATAAATGTCCGCCATCGAGGATTGGCTAACCATGACGGTAAAGCTAAGCCTATCCATCAAATCGCGGTTGAATGGATCAAATAAGAGGAAGGCCAAGGAGACTAAGGATAAGGCCAAAGCCACTACCGATAAGGGCAATAACATCGGCAAGGAGAACAATTCGTTGAAGCCGACATTTCCCCAAGGGATAAACAAAATACAGGAGGCGTTCATCGCGAAATAATAAATGAAAAGCAAAGGTACCTTCTTCTTTTGATAAATGCTTAAGGAGGCGGTATCAACCCTTTCATAACGGAGAACGAGGTTCCCTAAGGTCTTTTGATGCGAGGTGATTATAGGCAAAAGCAAACTCACGGCCATTGAGGAAATGAAATAGGATATAAGGGCGCTAGCAATAACGAGGACATCCGCGAATCTTTTATAATCGCTTACTATCTTTTGGTTAGCTTTGTAGGAAACGCCGTTATAGGTTAAATCGTCTTTTTGGATATCGGAAAGCATCACGGTGTAGGAACGGAGGAAGAATTCGTTTTGGAACGATTCATAGTCCTTATAGCCCTTTGATGACATCTCATCGCCTGGAGTGAATAATGCGGAGAACTCGCTTTTGTATTCCTCTTTAAGGGTGAAGGTCGTCTCCCCTATATCAAAGAAATCGAGTTTGGCCTTCAATCCTTTATAAACCGAGATATAGTTTTGCTTGTTTTTAGCTAAGGACGTGTAGTAGTTTTTGAATATTTCACGGCTTTCTTCCGTTTCCCCAAGGTAATAACCGATATATTGCTTACACGTATAATCCAGATTGACCGTGAAAGATTCGGGATTCTTATTTGAGGAACGCTCATCGAAGAAGAGGAGATTATTTCCATAAAGGACATAATCCCTTTCCTTGACGCTGCTAAGGTATTGATCATAACGTTCAGGGGCTTTGGTCGCGACCGATCCTAGTGGGAAGGCACCTAGATGGAAAAGCAAGAGACCAAATATGAAGGTAAGGAAATAGTCCGCAAGAAAAGATAGGAAACGGTTCCATTTTTTAAGCGGGGTGACATCAATTGTCTTAACCCCTTCTTCCATTTCGTTTTTCCGCGCTTCGTCCATAGCCTTAATATTATGGACTTTTATTCCTTTTTAAGGAAACCTTAAATGAAAAGGAAAAGGCCACCCGATTTAGAGTCGGGTGGCCTGGATGGTCAGTTAGCTGACGGTTGATGATCCGCGTTGATTAGGCAACGTAGACGAGATTCATCGCGCCTTCGACCTTTGGGGTAAGGCGGAATCCGCCATCATCGGTGGTGATGGTGACTTCGTTATTGCCTTCAACAACTTCAAATTCCGCGAAAGCGAGAAGTTTGGAGGAGGTGGTAAGGCCGAATTGGGTGTAGGTTTTGCCTTCACCAAGGAACTTACCGGCATTGCCATTATTAGCAACGGCGAAGGTCATAACTTTACCTGAATTGTTGTAGTTTTCTTGACCAAACGTCGCGCCTTCATGGCCAGCGCTGCACTTAATGGTCATATAAAGTTGAACCTTACCGGCTTTTGCAGCGGTGAAGTTGAACCTATAAGTAGAGCTCTTCTTGAATTTTCCACCGTCTAGGTCGGCAGAAGCATCAGTGATCGCGGCATTCCAAGTGGATTCGATTGGATCTGGAAGGGCCTCTGGGATTGGGGTGACGTTAACGAGAGCGTTGCCCTCAAAATTGACAACGCCTTCATAGGTCTTATCGCCAACGACTAATCTAATGGTGAAGGCATGCTTGACGCCCCAAGAGGAATCAAGACCCTTGTCCATGTTAATCAAGAGACGAACGGTGTGGTTGGCATCATCGTAATCATTGAACGAGAAGCCGTTCTTCATGACAACAGCAGCAGATCCACCGGTGACATAGGGCTTAGCAGCCTCATTGTCGCCGTCATAGGAAACTAAGAGATCAACAGAGGAAGCGGCGATAACTGCATCGGCGTTGGCCCCAGTGATTCCAAGGTCTTTGTTATCAAGATAGATCCAGGCGTCGGCACCTTCGACGTGGGTTTGACGCCCTGCATTGCCCTCGGCGACGACTGGAAGGAGAGGATTGCCTTCTTCTTCCTCTTCGCCGGCGATTTTGTAAGTGACTTTGATGGCGTTGACATTGAAGTTGCTATTTAAAGCAACGGAGCTAACAACAGCTTTGCCATCTTTAATTTCTACTGGGGTATCGGTAGGATCGCCATAATTGCTCTTAGCCAATCCAACAGAGACGCTAACAAGTTCGTAGCCTTCTTTGGCGGAAATAGTCAAAGTAGCGGAACCGGACTTGTAGAATCTCCATTCGGTCTTCGAGTCGCCAACATAAACCTTGCCGGTGTTTGCATCGGAGCCAGCGGCAGTCGCGGTAACGACGTTGTCAAGATCGATTGAAGTAACCTTTGTTTGGCTAGTGATGCCCTTCTCAGCAGCATAGGTTCTTAGGTCAAAGTTAACGGTGACGCTAGAAACATCGGCAGCGATGACCTGGACGGAAACCTTCTGTTGGAGATCACCAGCTTTGACGGTGATTTCAACGTTACCGGCGGCAACACCGGTGACGAC
>ONFU01000111.1 GCA_900317165.1 uncultured Erysipelotrichaceae bacterium | reverse complement strand
TTTGGAAGACCTTCGCGGTCCGCTTGACGATTTCGGTTAATTCCTCGGGGGAATAGAAATCGATTTTAAGGGAGATGCCGAATCTCGCCCTTAAGGGCGCGGAGAGCCCGCCGCTTCTAGTGGTGGCCCCAACGAGGGTGAATGGGGGCAGAGGCATATTTATGACCTTGCTCGACCCACCTTGGTTGATGATGATCGAGAGGTTGAAGTCTTCCATTGCCCCATAAAGCACTTCTTCGACAACGCGGGGCAAACGATGGATTTCATCGATGAAAAGGACGTCGCCTTCCTCTATTTCCGATAAAATGGCGGCGAGGTCGCCTGGTTTTTCGATCGATGGTCCGTTGATTAGCTTTATCTTGCTTCCAAGTTCATTGGCGATTACGTAGGCAAGCGTGGTTTTTCCAAGTCCCGGTGGCCCATAAAGCAAAACGTGATCAAGCGCGTCATTGCGTTTCCTCGCGGCCGAAAGGAAGACGCGGAGGTTATCCTTCATCTTGGTCTGGCCGATATATTCATCGAGGTATTGGGGACGGAGGCTAAGCTCGGTCGTGACTTCTTCTTTCGTCCTTTTGGCATCAAGCAACCTGCTCATGATGATTTCTTCCTAAGTTTTTGCAAGGCCAGACGGAGGACCGCGTCGTTTTCTAGCCCAGGCTCATTGATTGAGGAGAGGACATCATCGATTTCCTTGACCTTAAAGCCAAGTTGTTTAAGGGCAAGGCGGACTTCCTCATAGGAAGTCGGCGCGCCTTTTTCGTCCATCTCCACGAGTTTGCCCTTCAAATCGAGGACGATTTGGGCCGCGGCTTTCGGACCGATGCCAGGGAGTTTCTTCAAATAGGAGGTGTTCTCGCTTTGAATAGCCCTGAATAAGTCTTCCGGATTGGTGCTAGAAAGGGCGGAAAGGGCGGTCTTTGGGCCGATACCCTTAACCGAGATTAGCGAGATAAACGCGCTTTTTTCGAGTTTGGAGGTAAAGCCGACCAGATAATGGTCATCTTGGCTAAGGACTTCGTAGGTATAGATATAGACATCCTCGTTAAGACGGAAATCCTCGATACGCGTGATGAAAACTTCGTAAGCGATATTGCCGATATCGACGGCGATCGTCTCTTTGCTTTTATCGACTATTTTTCCTCTTAGACTATAAATCATGGCTTCACCTTTAAATATTATTCGCTATATTCGAATTCGAAATCAAGGATGCTCACCAAATCGCCATCCTTCGCGCCCAATTTCTCAAGTTCATCCTCAACCCCAAGGTTATCAAGATAGGAGATAAGATGGGCGATGCCGGCGTCAGTCGACAGGTTTATCGAACGATAATAATCCTCGACCACCTTGCCGGTTATCACGAATTTATGGAGGGACGGGTGCAATATTTTGAATGGGGGCTCAGCCAAATCGAGGTAGGCGTTATAGACTTTTTTGCCTCCGAAGGTCCCTTCTTCGAATAGGGGGAATTCCGGCGTCTTCTGGACGAGCTCATAGATTTTCTTCATGAGCAAGGAGACGTTTTCCTCCGTATAGGCGGAGATCCCTAAGGACTCGAAGCCGATTTTCTTATCGAATTCCTTCTTCCTTTCTTCCGCCCCTTCCGCATCCATCATCGAGGCGACGACGATTTGGGGACGCTTCTCCAAATCGGCGCGATAGGTCAAAAGCTCCTTGTTGATCGCTAGATAATCCTCATATGGGTCACGTTGCCCATCCATCGAAACGATATGGACCAAGACGCGGCAACGCTCGATATGACGGAGGAAGGCGATGCCTAAGCCCTTGCCTTCGCTAGCCCCTTTGATTAGCCCAGGCATATCGGCTAGGACGAACGAGGAGACTCCATCTTGCAAAGAGATGACGCCTAGATTTGGTTCAAGGGTCGTAAATGGATAATCCGCGGTGGGGACATTGGCTTTGCTAACTAGATTCAATAGGGTCGATTTGCCTACGGAAGGAAAGCCGATAAGCGCGGCATCAGCGAGGAGCTTAAGCTCCAAGACAAGACGCTTTTGTTCGCCTGGCTTCCCGTATTGGGCGATATGGGGGAGACGGTTACGGCTGGATTTGAAGGAGGCGTTGCCTCTTCCGCCTTTCCCGCCTTTTGCGACAATAGCTTCCATGCCATCCTTATTCAAATCGAACAAAGGCTGCATGGATTCTTCCAAATAGATGACCGTACCGACCGGGACATCGAAATAGAGGTCTTCCGCGTTATGGCCATAACGGTTGCATTTATCGCCCTTTTCCCCGTCATTAGCCCGTAACAAACGGGAATGGCGGTAGGCAAGAAGGGTGTTGACGTTTTTCCTAGCGACCAAGATGATCGAGCCGCCCTTTCCGCCGTTGCCGCCATCAGGTCCGCCCTTAGGGACGTTTTTCTCGCGGTGAAAGGAGATGGCCCCATCGCCACCTTTGCCGCTTCTAACCTCGATTACCGCGCGGTCAAGCAGCATCAACGCTCCTCCTTCTTGAGGATATAGGATTCCTTATGCTTCTTGATGTCGCGGAGGTTCTTGTTGAAGGTCCTCGAGGAAGAGAAGAAAGGGATGGAGGTATCCTTATCGTTATACCAGATAACGGGGATCGGCATGATTTTGTATTCGTTTAGGGTCAAGAAATAGGAATGCTCGACGTCATAGGTGATGTCGTTATGACGCTGGGTGGCAATCATCTTGAGGGCCACACTATGACGGAAGCATTTGAAGCCGCACTGGGTGTCGCGGATATCCTTAAGCTGGAATTTCCTTCTGACCATCGAAGAGGAGATACTATGGGCAAGACGGCGGATAAGATGGCCATGGTCCGCATCCGATTCCTTCATGTCGCGATCGGCGACGAAGGCGTCGTAATTGCCGAGTTCCGGAATAATCTTATCGAAGGCGGACAAATCGGTTGCTAAATCCGCGTCCATCACCAAATCATAATCCGCGTCGCTAGCTTCAATCCCAAGTTTCACCCCTATCGTCTTCTTCCTTCTCGCTCCCATTGGGGGAGATGATGATCGAATAGGTGAGCCCCGTCTTATCGAAATAGGGGATGACCTTCTCCTTGATGTTATTGATGACTTTATCGGTTTGGTTCTTTAGAGGAAAGATAATCGCGATCTTCATATGGTTCCTCCTTTCGTGCAGGCCAATTATACGCGTGTTTAATCGCAATAGAAGGGTATCTATCTAGAATTTGAGGTCTTTGGCTATATCCCAAACCCTCGTCGCGACGTAATCGGCCGCGGTTTCGGTGAAATGAACCCCGTCATATGGACGGAGGTAGAGCGATTCATAATTCTCGGTCTCCTCGAATTCCTTACGTAAATCAAGGATCTCATAGCCGTTATCCTCCGCGAGTTGGCGTTGGATCGGGTTAACCTGCTCCTTGATGACGTTATTGGGGATCCCGAATTGGTTGCCTTCCTTTGTTGGAGGAGAGACCATCATGATGGTTTTGGCAAAGGGAAGCGCGTCCTTATAGGCTTTAAGGAGAGTCTTGTATTCATCGAGGAAGGTAGGCGCGGCCTTTTCCCAGCCGGTCGCGTCGTTCGTCCCTAGCATAATCGCGAGGATATCTGGTTCATAGGCAATGGAATTCTTGTAATATTCCTGCTTGATATAACGCATTTCGGGGTTATCCCA
>ONFU01000016.1 GCA_900317165.1 uncultured Erysipelotrichaceae bacterium | reverse complement strand
ATAGGAAGGATTTTCGATAACGAAAGGACGTCGAGGACAATTCCTCCGACCAGTCCCAATAAACCAATTACAAGCAATGCAATTCCCATGGTTTTCTCCTTCCTTATTGTTATTTCCTAGATTTGGCTAGGATAGGGGCGAGGTATTCCCCGGTGTATGATCCCTTTGTCTTAGCAACTTCCTCGGGGGTTCCAACGGCTACGATATTGCCGCCACGATACCCACCCAGAGGGCCTAAATCAATGATGTGGTCCGCGACTTTGATGACGTCGAGGTTATGTTCGATAACGATAACCGTATCCCCGTTATCGACAATCGATTGTAGAACCTTTATTAAACGCATGACGTCATCCGAATGAAGCCCGGTAGTAGGTTCATCAAGGACATACAACGTTTTTCCGGTCGCTTTACGTTGGAGTTCGGTCGCAAGTTTGACGCGCTGCGCCTCGCCTCCAGAAAGTGTCGTCGCGGGCTGGCCCAATTTGATATAACCAAGGCCAACGTCCATCAACGTTTTGATTTTTCTGATTATCTTCGGACGATTCTCAAAGAACGAAACGGCCTCCTCAACACGCATATCGAGGACATCATAGATGTTCTTGCCTTTATAGGTGCAAAGAAGGGTTTCGGGATTATAACGCTTCCCTTCGCATTCATCGCATTTGACATAGACGTCCGGCAGGAAGGACATGGAGATTCGCGTAACCCCCGCGCCTTGGCATTTTTCGCATCTTCCCCCAACGACATTGAAGGAAAAACGTCCTTTGTCATAACCTCTAGCCCTAGCTTCGTCGCTTTCGGCGAATAACGCGCGGATATCATCGAAAACCCCTGTATAGGTCGCTGGATTCGAACGAGGCGTCTTGCCAATCGGTTCTTGGGTAACGGCGATAAGTTTATCGATATTCTCAAGTCCCTTGATCTTTTTGACGAGGATTGGCTCACCGTCTTTCGTCTTGCTGAGATTCTCTTCAACCGCCCTAACGAGGGTTTCGTTAATCAAAGAGCTCTTGCCTGAGCCCGAGACGCCTGTTACGACGATGAATTTCCCAAGGGGGAAGGAGACATCGACATCGTTGAGGTTATGGCAGGTGCAGCCCTTAAGTTCAAGGGTTTTCCCGTTGCCATTCCTTCTATTCTTGGGGATTTCAATGGTTTTTCTACCGGATAGATAAGCTCCGGTGATGGAGCGATCAGCCTTCATGATGGTGTCCAAATCGCCTTCTGCGATGACCTCGCCTCCATGGACGCCCGCGCCTGGGCCAATATCAACGATATAGTCGGCCGCCCGCATCGTATCCTCGTCATGCTCGACAACGATAAGGGTGTTGCCTAAATCCCTCATCTCCTTCAAGGTGGTGATGAGTTTATCGTTGTCCCTTTGGTGGAGACCGATGGATGGCTCATCCAAAACATAGAGGACCCCAGAAAGCTTGCTGCCAATTTGGGTCGCAAGGCGAATGCGTTGCGATTCACCGCCAGAAAGCGTCATCGCGTAACGCGAAAGGGTCAAATAATCGAGGCCTACATCAATTAAGAATTTGGTTCTTGAGGAAATCTCGCGAAGAACCAAATCGGCGATGACGTGTTCCGATTCGGAAAGGGAAGAAATCAAGGAATCGATGAATTCCGCGAATTTATCTAGAGATAAATCGCACACGTCCGCGATGGATTTGCCTTTGATTTTAACGGAAAGAGCCACTTCATTAAGCCTTCTTCCGTTGCAAGTGGTGCAGATGGTATCGCGCATAAAGGATTCATAATAGGCCCTCATCCAATCAGAGGAGGTTTCGCTATAAAGCCTTTCGATCCTGGTTTTGATACCTTCAATCCTCGCGTTGCGGTTTAGTTTGTTTCCGGAGACCGACGTCAACGTATATTTAAGGATTTGAGGCGACCCATATAGGCAAATGTTCTTATCCTTTTCGGATAATTTCTCCCACGGGGTATCCAAATTGACGTTATAGGTATTGCAAAGAAGTTCAAACTCCTTCCATTCCAAATTGGTCGTATCGACGATATTCGCTAGATAACGGATGGCCCCACCCCTAATGGATTTTGAGGGATCTGGAATCAATAGGTTAAGAGCCACTTCCCTCTTGATGCCAATGCCATGGCAATCAGGGCAAGAACCCGTAATGGCGTTAAAAGAAAATAAACGTGGCTCTAAACGAGGAACGGAGAACCCACATTTGGGGCAATTATGATGAGAGGAAAGCAGTCTTTCCCCTTTTTCTGACAGAATAATGAGATAACCTTTGCCCCAATCAAGAGCAAGTTCAACGTCGTCGGTGACCCTCGACCTAAGTCCATCTTTGATGATGAGACGGTCAATCACGATATCGATTGAATGGCGCTTGTTCTTCTCGAGTTCCGAAACTTCGTCAAGAGGTTTGATTTCATTATCGACCCTCACACGGACAAAGCCTTGCTTACGGAGTTTCTCAATCGTCGCGGCATGGGTGCCCTTTTCTTCTTTGACGATCGGGGCGAGGATTTGGATTTTGCTTCCAGCCTCATAATGAAGGATTGCCTCCACCATGGCCGTTGGGCTATATGAAAGGATCGGTTCGTTATGGTTTGGACAATAAGGAACGCCAATACGCGCGAAGAGAAGACGGAGATAATCGTAGATCTCCGTCACGGTTCCGACCGTGGAGCGCGGATTGTGCGACGTTGATTTCTGATCAATCGAAATAGAGGGTGATAACCCGTCGATTTGGTCAACGTCCGGCTTTTCAAAGCCGCCGAGGAATTGTCTTGCGTATGAAGACAATGATTCGACATAACGCCTTTGGCCTTCGTTGAAAATCGTATCGAAGGCCAGAGTGCTTTTGCCGGAGCCCGAAACCCCCGTGAAAACAGTGAGGCTACCCTTGGGAATCGCGACGTTGATGTTTTTGAGATTGTTTTCCCTAGCACCCTTCACGATAATCCAGTTGCGGGAATTCATTTCGCCGAAATCTTTCATGGGTTCACCTCCTTTTGCGTGTGGGCATTATACACCCATGCGCACGAAAAGTGGGAAGGGATGCACCAAGGATTTTCAAGTAAAAGAAAAAGGCGATGCCTTGCCATCAAACGATGGTTGGTATCGCCTATTTTGAAGTGGTTTTTATTCGCCTTCGGAGGATTCTTCGGGTTCGCTGGACTCGGTTGGCTCGGGTTCAGGTTCTTCTTCTTCGAACATGGCGAAGGCATCCGCGAACTTGTCGCCGAGGTTGAGGGCGCCGATTTGCTCATCGAGGAACAAGGTGACGACGATGCCCTGATAGCCGGAGAGCTCTTCAGTGATCTTGACCCTCTCGAAGAGGCGGATGGTAACGGCCTTTTCGGCGAGGGTGATGTAGCATTCGCAATAGCCCGCGTTTGCTGGGGTAGCGAAGATGTTGTCACCGCTGGTCTTATCGGTGTAACCAAGTGGGCAGAAGGTTGAGAAGACAGCACCCAAATCGAGATCGTCGAAGGTTGGGTTGTAGGAATAGGTCTTCGTGTCTGCGTCAAGGAGCGACAAGGAAGCGCCTTCGAGGAGGGCGTCGGTGACGCCACCAACATCGAAGAGGCCAAGACCAGCACGGGCCTGTTTATAATCCTTGATCGCTTCACTACCGGTGATTGGGGTTTCCTTGGACTTGACGGCAAGGCCATCGTCATCGGCGGTGAGCTGGTAGATACCACCGTTAACGGTGTCGGTGTAGATACCACTATAATCGGCGGTTGCTTCGTCGACGTCGCCGTTATCGGCGCGATCCATTCTCATGTTGAAGATGGTGCCCTTGTCGATGAGGGAATAGCCAACGCTGTTGTTCTTGTAGGAATTATCGACTGGGAGAGGAGCCATTGTGCTTCTATCGAATAAGCCGATTTCCCAAGCGGCGCCGAAGACTTCGTCAAATTGGGCAAACGAGGTCTTAACCTCGGTGATATCGGTGGCGGCTGGAGGATTCATCTCCTTAGCGGCAGTCTTAAGTAGTGGGATGTCGGTGTCTTCGCCAACAGCGACTTCGAGGACAACGCGCTGAGCCTTGCTTCCTTTGTAGTCGAAGCGCGCTTCGAAGTTAAGGACGTTCTTTTCTTCGTCAAGAGAAACGGTCGCGGCAACGCCGGTGTAGCTCGTGATGGACATGCCGAAGAGATTACCAACGACAGTTTGGGCTTTGGTCCCATCGGTCATCTCGAAATAGGTGTCGCCATCATCGTTGAGTTTTTCTTCCCAATCGGCGAGATCCATGAGATCGCCTTCATCCATGGTAAAGTAAGAGTTGAGATAGTTGGCATCGACCCTTTCGGTGAGCTCGACTTTGGTAGCCCTAGCAATGGCGGTCATGGCATCGTCATCGTCTTTGCCTGGGACTTCTTCGCCATTCTCATCAAGGAGATTATATCCATAGATGTTTTCATCGGCGTCGAGTTGGATGGCGCTATATTGGCCATAGGTCCAGTCAAGGACATAGGATGGGTTGACGAACAAAGCGACGAAATCGAAGTCTTTGTTGGCCGCGATATCGGCATCGGTGACATTCTCCCAGGTCTTGTCGAATTCATACCACTGACCAGTGACACGGAAGTGGTTGCTGACTTTGTCAGCGAGGGCTTGAACGGCCATAGCGGTCTCGGAGAGAGCGGTGATGGAGATTTTACCTAAGGATTGGGATTTTCCGGAGGCATTGATGACCCTGATCGAAACGCTGGTTTTGCCAGGGCCAACGATAAGGAGGGACTTGTTGTCTTCGGATGGCTTAGCAACTTCTTCGTTGGCGGATTCTAGCCAATAGTTGTTGGCGTTAGCCGGAGTGAAGGCCACGAAGTCGGCAATGGTGAGGGTGGATCCAACCGCGACAATGCCTGGCTGGGTGATTTTAACCTTGGTTGGGGTGATTAGTTCTTCGCCGCTAGTCGCTTCGCCGGTTGTAGCAGACGTATCGCCGGATTCGACTGGGGCTGTTTCGGTAGTGGCAGTGGTGGCACCGCTATCTTCCCTGGTTCCGCTGGAAGTTTCAGCTGGGGCTCCGCCTCCGCAGGAAGCGAGAACCATAGCGCCAGAGAGGATAAGGAGTCCTAATGAGAGTTTTTTCGAATTTTTCATTGTTTTTTCCTTTCTTTTTCCCTGTTAATGAGAATTAGCATTGCAAACAATAGGACCAAACCAAAAAAAATCAAGCATATATTTATTCATACAGCGCGCATAATGCACATAGCGTGCGTCAAGATTCTTTTCTTTGAATAACATATGCGCATAAATTTATGGATGACAAACTTTAGCGCGACTCTATAATATCAAGGCTTTTCAAAGGAGAACCCTATGCAGAGAAAACAATTAATGCGTCTAGGGATGAGTCTTCTCGCAGTTAGCCTCGCTTCCTGCGGTGGAACCCCGACCCAAGACAGTGGCTCGACAACCAAGAGTGAGAGTGACGTCAGCTCCTCCACTTCCTCAACCGAGACCATCGACAGCAAATATGCTTCCTATAAGAAATTGGAAGACTTCGACAAAGGTGCGAACACCTTTAAGGATGCCGCAGGCAACGATCAGATTCTCTCCCGCCGTATTCTTGAGGAAAACGGTGGCACGCCTTGCCTAACTCCGTTAGGAGAACAGCGTATCCTCGTCGTTCCTTTAGGACTTGAGGACGATGATACCATTTCGCCAGCCAACCCATCCATCGTCGCTAGCGGCCGCACGGCCGCCCAAACGGAAGAAAGATTGAACCAAATCGAGAAGATTTTCTTCGGCAAAGCCGAGGAAACCGGTTGGCAATCGGTCAAATCCTATTATGAGACCTCTTCGTTTGGAAAATGCACCGTCACCGGAACCGTTATGCGTTCCAATGGTGGCTGGTATCGTCCAGGGAAGAAGCCAAAGGATTATGATTCATCCCAGGCGTTACGCGATATTCAAAGCTTCTATACCACCGAATACGCGAAAGAAAACCATGGCGCCCTTGGTGCAGACGCCCACGAATGGAAATGGTTTGACCAAGATGGCGACGGCTATATCGATACCATCTGGATCGTCTATTCCGCCCCAATCCACGCTTATGAAACCAGCGCTTCCGGTAACAATTATTGGGCTTATGTCTCCCGCACGAGCAACCGCCCGAACAAGAGCAACCCGAACCCGATGTGCTACGCTTGGGCTTCCATCGACTTCATGGACGAAGGCTCCGGTTATGCTCCTGGAACCGATGGTCATACATTCATCCATGAAACCGGCCACATCTTCGGTATCGATGACTACTACAACTATGATGACACCTCCTCGCCTTTAGGCGGAGTCGATATGCAAGACCATAACATCGGCGACCAAAACGCCTTCTCCAAGTGGCAATATGCTTGGCTCGCCCCGTATGTCGTTGACGATAACGCCTATATCGAGATGGAACCAACCACCACAAGTGGACAAGCCGTCATCATTCCTTCACCAGACTTCAATGGAACCTGCTACGATGAGTACTTCCTCCTCGAATTCATGGCTCCTGTCGGTCTATGCGAAAAGGATTACAAGGAAGGCTATCAAAGCACCACCGGCTACACCAAGCCAGGTCTACGCATCACCCATGTCGATGCCCGTGCCTATAAGAATAAGCCAACCGAAATCCTCGATACCCCAGAAAAGGTTGCTACCGCCACCCAGATGCGCGTATTGAACACTCCTTCTGGACGTGGATATGCCAACTGGAGGGACACCTTTGATAACCCTGAAACCAATACTTCCCGCTCGATGTATATGATCAACATCATGCAGGCTTCCGGTTTCACCAAGGAAAAGAACCTTCTTAACTCCAAAGGCAATTCCGGCAACAGTGACCTCTTCACCAAAGGCTTCTCCTTCGACCTCACCCCGTATTACGATGCTGTCCTTGGAGAGGAATTCAACGACTACTACTATTTGATGCCATCCTATTCCAACCTTTGGAACAAGGCCCAGAATCCAGCGACCCGCGAGGTCGATCCAAACTGCACGATCGACTTCACCGTCACGGTTCTCGATGTCAACAAGAGCAAAATCAAATTCGTAGTCGAAAAGATCTAAGCCAAATCCCTTAACGGCGGCGAACAATCGTCGCCGTTTTTCTTTGCAAAAAGAAAACCGCGTTACGCGGTAAAAGGGATGACCCGTGTATTATTTAATGGTGAAATAAAGGATGATGAAGACGGTCGCGACGAGGAGATGAAGCAATCCGACAAGGAGAATATAAGAAACGGGTTTCCTCGGTTTTGAGGCTTTCATCAAACGATAGTCGCGATAATTCGCGGGAAGCTTCGTCTTACGGATATCACTATGGAAAATAAGGTTAAAGACCAACCTCACCGAATAGACAATCGCATCGAAGGCCCCGTAATTACTAACCTTAACAAGCAGGAAGGACATGGAAAATAGAACCCCGGGCAAAGTGAAGGTATCCGCGAAAACGCGCCATCTCACTTGTTCCCAAGGGTTATTCGATAAGCCAGCCTTAATTAGGAAAAACGAACCTACCGCAAAGGGGATCGAAATCACAAAGGTAATAAGAAAGCCAAGCCAATAGGCTTTATGGTCTTTCTTTTCTTTGGGCTCAACGTCCTCGATGTTTTGCTTTTCCTTATCGGCCATAGCCGGAATCATAACCTTTCGCTAAGAGCTCGCGATATTCGCCTTCTTCTTTCTTATTGCAAAGGACGAAGTGGCCTGGTTCGATTTCCACGAAGCTTGGCTTATCTTCCGAATAATCATGGGAAGAGGCTGGATCATATTTGATACGTACACGCGTTTTCTCGGTGTCGGGGTCGCAGTGGGGGACGGCCGAAAGCAAAGAACGGGTGTATGGGTGCAACGGATGAGCGAAAAGGGTATCGGAAGTCGCTAATTCAACGAGGTTACCGAAATACATGACGGCAATGCGATCGCAGAAATATTTGACGACCGAGAGGTTATGGGCGATGAACATAATCGTCAGGCCGAATTTGTCCCTTAAATCGTTAAGGAGGTTGATAACCTGGGCTTGAATGGAAACATCAAGAGCGGAGATGGGTTCATCGGCGATGATTAGTTCAGGGTTCATGATAAGGGCACGGGCGATGCCGATACGCTGCCTTTGTCCACCGGAGAATTCATGGGGATAACGGTCCGCGTGTTCTGGGAGAAGACCGACGAAGTTAAGCATCTCCTTAACCTTTTTGTCGATGACCTCTTTATTCCTGACCCCATTGATGCGAAGACCTTCCGCGATGATGGAACGAACGGTCATACGGGGGTTGATGGAGGCAATCGGATCTTGGAAAATCATCTGCATGCCCATCGTGATTTTGGCATGTTTGGCGGTACGGATATCCTCTTTGTATTTTTTGAGGGTCTCCTGGTCTTCTGGAGAGGAAATAGACCTACCGTTATTCGTTCTTTCAAGGAATTCCTTATAATCGGCGTTGACCTTATTGACGGCCGCGGCGGAGAAGTCCTTATCGCAATTGGCGGCATCTTTCTTAGCGGAAATGATGTTGGCCCTTTCTCTTTCAATGATGACATTAGCCTTATCGATAGCCTCTTTGCGAAGCTTCTCGTATTTTTCCTTAATGGCTTCTTGAGATTCGGAACCAGAAGCGATTTCCGCTTGTTCTTCCTCATCGAATTCCGCGAGTTGCTTCTTTAAGCGGATTCTCGTGTATTTGATTTCCTTCTCGTTGAAACGGGTTCCGGCGGCGATACGAACACCTTTGAAGATAATATCCCCAGAGGTTGGTTGATATAACCTGATGATAGAACGACCGGTCGTGGTCTTGCCACATCCAGATTCGCCAACGAGGCCGAAAACCTCGCCACGATAAACGTCAAAACTGACGTCATGGACGGCTTTGTTGTATTTGAAGGCGCCGCTTCCACCTAACTTGAAATATTGTTTCAAATGGCGAACGGAAAGAATAACCTCAGCGTTTTCATAATCGAAGGCTTTGGTCTGGGGTTCATTTGGAACGACCTCAATTGGGGCTTCCGTGGAGACTTCGTCCACAAGTTTTGCTTTCTTGGGCATTATTCGGCCTCCTTCTTTTCTTTGGTTTTCTTTTTGCGCTTTTCCATCGCGCGTTCGATACGGGCCGTAACGATTGCGGGTGGTACGGCCTTCGGGGCGTCTTCAAGAAGAAGCCAAGTGGCCGCTGAATGGGTTGGAGAAACCTCAAATAGAGGGGGCTCCTCCTCGAAATCGAGGGCAAGCGCGTATTTGTTTCTGGCCGCGAAGGCATCGCCTTTAGGCGGCAAGAGCATATTTGGTGGGGTGCCTGGAATCGCGTCGAGCTTTTGCTTGGTGTCAAGGTCAGGCATAGAGGATAGCAAAGCCCAAGTATATGGATGACGCGGATCATAGAAGATATCGTCAACCGTGCCGTATTCGACGATTTTACCGGCATACATGACGGCGATATCGTCAGCCATGTTGGCGACGACGCCAAGGTCATGGGTGATGAAAATGATCGAAAGGTTCAATTCATCCTTCAATCTATTGATAAGTTCAAGGATTTGGGCTTGGATGGTGACATCAAGCGCGGTGGTTGGCTCATCGCAGATGAGGATTTCTGGACGGGATGAAAGGGCGATCGCGATAACGATACGTTGTCTCATACCGCCTGAGAATTCGAATGGATACTGTCTAAAACGGATTTCCGGTTGAGGAATACCGACCTGCCTCATGATTTCAAGGGCCTGTTCCTTAGCTTCCTCTTGGGAAACCTTACGGGCCGCAGTGAAGATTTGCTTTCCGAAATATTCACAGAAAGTATTCGCGTATGAAGCGGAATCGAAGGGGGCATCCATCACTTTTTGGATATGATGGATCAAATGGTTGAAAAGTTCGCGGAGCCTTTCAAGGGCCTCGTCTATTGAAAGAGGCTTCTCTGGCAATCTCGCCCTTTCCTTAAGGGTAAGAGGCGGAACCTCGAGCCCTTTGGATTTGAATTTGGCTTCGCGCTTAGCCATCTTCTCCGCATTTTTAATCGCGGTTTTAAGGGATTTGCGGTACTTCTTCAAAGAAGTCGCTGAAATCGTTCTCCCCTTCCGCCAAATCGTTAGCAAGAACGGTTTTCGCGGATTCCATGAGTTTGGCTAAGGATTCGTCATAATCCTTTTTGGAGGCTTCGATTAAGGCTTTAAATTCACCAATGAGAGCCTCTTTCTCCTCTTTGGACATCGCCTTGGTTGGAACATGTTCTGGTTCAACGGGTTTCGTCCTATGGGAAGCGAGGAAAGCTTTGGCTTTGTTGACGGTTTTGGTTGGGTGGGCCGCAGGATTAGCGACGACATCGCTATATCTTTCGAAGGCCTTGAGGTCATGCTCAAAACTTTCGTGGGCCATTGAGAATTGAGCGAGTTCCACCTGTTCTTGACGGAATCTCTCAAGGGCTTCCTTGGAAATCGTCAAGCTGTGTTTCTTGCAGGTTGAGGAAATCGCGAAATTGATGGAAGCGACATTATGCCTAGCTTCACGCCTTGTGGCTTTGGATTTAAGGAAGATAGGCTCGGTAAGTTGTTTACCGACTCTCATAATCGGGTTAAGGGCCGATAATGGGTCTTGGAAGATCATCGAGATCTTCGAACCGCGGATCTTATGGAAATGGTCTTCGTTAATCGCTAAGAGGTCTTTGCCGTCATAAACGATTTCGCCGGATTCGACGATCGCGTTTTTGGCAAGGATTCCCAAAATGGCGCGGGACGTGACCGATTTTCCAGAGCCGGACTCACCGACGATGCAAAGGGTTCTGCCACGATATAGGTCAAAGCTGATACCACGTACCGCTTTAACTGTTCCGGAATCGACCTTGAAGGAGATGCGGAGATCTTTGACTTCGAGGATTTTTGATTGTTCAGCCATAGATTATTCCTCCCCCCTTAATGATGGATTGAATGCGTCACGTAACCCGTTTCCGATTAAGTTGAAGGTAATCATCAAAATCGAAATGAAGATCGCGGGGAACATGATGATATGCGGATTGGTCGATAGGAAGTTCGACCCTTCGTTAAGAAGCGTACCGACGGATGTGATGTCGGAGTTGCTCAAGTCGATGATGTTCAAATAGGAAAGTGAGGATTCCGAGAAGATGACGCCTGGAATCATCAAGACCGATGAAGTAATCAAAGTACCTAAGGCATTAGGCAAAATATCGACGAATATCAAGCGAAGGTCCTTCGCGCCCAAAGTCCTTGAGGCGAGGACATATTCCTGGTCTTTAAATCGGTAGAATTGCATTCGCGTCGTCGCCGCCGTTCCTATCCAGCCCGTTAAAACGAAGGCGAATAGCAACGATAATACAGGTCCTGCGGAAGCTGCGAAATGGAGTTGGAACAACGTTGCCACGATAACGAAGGGGATAGCCGAAAGGATATCGGTGATGCGTTCCATGACAAGGTCAACAGTTCCGCCATAATATCCGGAGATGGAACCATAAATCAAACCGATGAAGAGGTTGATCAAGGATACGCCAACGCCAAGGAGCAAGGATAACCTCGCACCAGAAGCCAAACGGACAAAGATATCGAACCCGTTGGCGTTGGAGCCGAATAGATAATGGCATTTCGCGCCATATTTATATTCGTAGTAGTTGTTATAATCGACGCGGATACGGAAATTCACGCCATCGGCATCGGTGTGGTCATAATAGACGAGTTTTCCTTCGCCGTCCCTCTTATAGAGGTCTTTGACGTTTCCTTCGGCATCGAAATCGATGACGGGGTTTCTCGTCAATTTGCCATAGGCGTCCTCTTCGAGAACCAATTTGTAATAGATGTTGGAATCACCATATTTGTTCTCAAGATTCTTCCTTTGGGTAAAGGCGATGGAGGCTGTGGTCTTGCCCGCGGCGATCATCGCGTCGAAATATTCATCGAGATAAGCTTCCGCGGAGATGATTGGAAGAAGGATCTTCCTGCCGGTCTTTTCTTCCCAAGCGCGGATCTTTTCGAGATCAGCGACGGAGGCCGAACCGATTTTGGCTCCGATCGCATAGGTGTCTAGCCTAATTTTGTAATATGGGACGTCGACCGAGATCATTTTTCCCGTATCGGGATCTTGCTCGGTGGCTTTGTCCATACCGGTTTCAAGGACCTTGACGACTGGTTTGGTCTCGGTTTCGTAGAAACGATATTGGTCATATTCGTTTTGGTAGATTTTCTTCTCTTGGGTGCCATCCCAGAAACCAGTGCCCTCGAATAGAGGCGATTTTGGGGTGACGAAGGAGAAATTGGCATCGTTCCAAGAAACGGTGCGATCGCTTCCTAAAGGAGCAAAGATAGCAAAGGATAGGACGAAAAGAAGGATGATGCCCGCGACGATTGAGCCTTTGTTGCGGCGGAACCTCCTCCAGCAACCACGTAAATAGGAGACTGGTTTGGTCTCGAATTTGGTGTCGTGGAGGGTCTTATCCTGCTGAACGAAGGTCAATTTGTCGTTGCGATAGCCCTTAAAATCCTTGGGAGAAACTGCTTTAGCCATTATTTTTTACCTCCCATACGAATACGTGGGTCAACCCAGCCATAGCTTAAGTCGACGACGAGGCCTCCGACGAGGCCGATGATGACATAGAACATACCGACGAAAAGGAAGACGTCGTAGTCCCTTCTATTGATGGATTCGAGGAAGAGCCCGCCGACGCCATTGACGGCGAAGATGGATTCGATGACGACCGAACCGGAAAGGATACCGATGAATTCGCCAAGGATCATCGGGAAGATAGGAACGAGGGAATTACGGAAGGCATGACGCAACGTCGCTTGGGTACGGGTCAAGCCTTTGGTCCTCGCAAGCAACATGAAATCGCTGGTAAGGACTTCGGTGAGCTCTGCGCGTGTATAACGGGCGAAACCGGCGATCGTGCCAAAGCTCATCGCAATAATCGCGGGGAGCATTGAACGGAACATGCCGGGATCGAACCAGTTGCCATTATAACGGCTGACGGCATCCATCGTTAAGGGCAACACGCCCCACACGGTTCCGAAAAGGTATTGGACGAAGAAGGCGTAGACGAAACTTGGAACCGAAATAAAGAGCATGATCAATACGGACAGTATATGGTCTTCGGGTCGGTTCTTCCTTAAGGCCATGAATATACCTAATCCTAATCCGATAGGAACCGCGACGATCATCGTATAGACGTTGATCAAAACGGTCGGTGGAAGACGGCTAACCATAAGATCCCAAGGAATACCGAGGTATTGGATCTGGAAGGAATAGCCAAAATTGCCGCCATCGGTCGCGGTGAAGATGCGGCCAATGAAACGGAAGTATTGAATGAGTAATGGGTCGTTGTAACCTAGTTCCTCGCGGAAGCGCCTAGCGATTTCCTCTCCATCGCTTCCAGGGGCGGAAATAAGAGGTACAGGTAAAGCGCGAACCAAGAAAAAGCAAATGGTGAAAATCACAAGGAAGGTCAGCACTAATAAGCCGAGACGTTTGAGTACATATTTGCCCATGTCTACCCTCCTTTCAAAGTTGACAAACCGATTTTACTATCCTTTAGGATAAATACAAGGAATATTAACCGAAAGGGAGGGTAATGGAAAAGGCGCCCAAGTGTTTTTGGACGCCTTAGTTAGTGGAGGGGAAATTACTTACGATAGAGGTCGGCGTTGATCGTGCCGTCTTTGAGGGCTTGGGCCCATTCGTCGTTAGTATAGTTGAAGGTCATGTAACGGACTCCGCCGTAACCCATTAATGGGATGTAGTTCTCGGTTCCGTATTTGACTTTGAAGGAAGTCAAGGAAGCGGAGGAACGGGAGAGGATCGGAGCGGTTGACCAGGTCTTGATATAGCCGGCCTCGATTTCGGAGAGGATGTTGAGCCTCTGCTGATGACGGGCGACTTTATCTTTATGATAACGTTCCGCTTCTTCTGGGTCTTCCATATCGTAATCGGTCTCGGCGATTTCCTTGAGTCCGTTGAGGGTGTTGTACCAGCCTTCGAGGGAGTTGGTCTCCATTTCGCCATCGCCATCGGAGTCGAAGGTGATGTCGATCTTGCCAACGCGCTTGGTCATACCGTATTCGCAGTTGGAGTCGAAGGTGGAGTCGCAATAGACCTCCATGAGGCCCCATGGGTTCATCTGAGCACCACCCCAGGTGGAGAAGATGATGTCATAGGCGCCTTTCTTGGCTTCGTCGTAGTAGTCCTCGTTCGGGGTCATGAAGAAGTCGAAGGAGACGACGTCTTCGCCATAGATTTCGTTGACATCTTCGGCAAGGTCATCAAGGGTGTCCTTGAGGAATTTGTAGGAAGCCTGGGTGGTTTCGGAATCGGTCTTGAAGACGAGGATTTCGATGGCGATCTTGTCGCCTTTCTGGAAGTGTCCGGCTTCCTCGGAAGCCATTTCAGTGTCGAGGGCTCTCTTGAAGTATTGGACGGCAAGGGCGGAGTTATAGCCGTTAGCGCTGCTATTTAGGGCTGGTCCGTTCTCATCGTCGATGGTGGAGCCACCGAGGTGATCATAGATCTTGCCATAGACGGATTTGCCTTGTGGGGTGCCACGATAGAATTCGCCTTCGTCGACATCGGAGATGTAAAGGCTATTGAGAAGACCGGTGAAGCCTTCGCTACCGGCGGTGCATTGCGAAGCAAACATCGTGCGGTCGATGGAGAGGGAGAAGGCTTTGCGGAAGTCTTCGTTTGCAAGGATGGTCTTGTTGCCGGAGTGGGTTCCGCTAGCGGCGTTATCCTGTCTCTTCTTGAGCATGTCGCGGGTAACGTTGAAGGAGATCTTCTGGGTGTAGGAAGTCGGGGTGAATTGAAGTTTGCGGGAGGTGCCGTATTTCTTCATATCGGAGGCGGTGAGCTCGATATCGTCAATCTCGCCCTTTTCGAACATCTGCATAGCGGTTTCGTGGGAGGAGATAACTTGGGTATCGAGTTCTTCCATCTGGAATTGGCCTTCGTGTTTGCCGTCGCTATAGCCATACCACTTCTCATTCTTCACCAAGGAGATGAGCTTGTTGTCTTGGAATTTCGCAAGACGATATGGGCCATAGGAGAGGTAATTGGCCTCACTCGCGGTGCCGTATTTGGTACCTTTGAGGTTGGTGCCGGCGACATCGATCGTCAATTTGTCATAAAGAGGAATGTTGACGAGCCAGTTGGAGGTAAGGGAGAACTTGAGGTCGGTCATGGAAACGGGGGAAGCCTGGTCCATGACGAGACGGATTTTGTAGTCATCGATCTTCTCGATACCGACGTTTTCGAACTCGATGCCGGCATAATGGTTTTCATATTCGGCAAAGAGAGGGAGACGCCAAGCGTTGGATTTGCTCGCGACGCCACGAGGATAGCCAAGTCCGGAAACGAAGGTCTTGACGTCGTTGCGGAAATCCTCCCAAGCGTATTCTTCGTAATCGTCTGGAAGGTCTTTTTCGTCTTTGGCGAGTTCGGCTTCGTTAACGATGACGCCATCGAGGACTTTGAGGTCCAATTGGTCGAAATCGAGTTCGGAGATGGAATAATCCCACATATTGCCGATTTTGTCGTCATTGGTCTTGATGTCGGAGACGGTTTCGACTTTGTTCCAGTCGGAGGATTGGCCAACGCCATCGAGAACGCCATCACGCCTAATCTTGATGAGGCCTTCGCCGATGGATTGGGTGATACGTTTGGCGGCATCTTCAACGGCTTTGGCGGCGGTGGAGCCGCGGTTATTCAAAACGGTATAGAAGTTGCCGGGTTCTGGATTGGAGAAGATCGCATTGAAATACGGGGTGTTGGCGCCAAGGTTGGCATACCAAATGTCGTTATAAGCAAAGTTCTCATCTGTGGATTCGAGGTTTGGATCGTCTTTGATGAAGTTGAAGGCTGGTTCAACGGTGATCTGACCATTCTTGAAATACCTTTCGGCATTGGCGAGGATGGTGTTGCCCTTATACCAGGAGTCGGCGCGGTGGTTGACGAATTCCGGATTGAGCAAACGCTTCATGGATTCGATGTAGTCATCCGCGGTGATCTTGATTCCGTCTTCCCAAGTGGCAAGAGGATTCAAGGGGATATCGAAGGCGATACCAGAGGGGAGGTTGATCGTCGAACGGCCAAAGTATTTGGTCTTTTCCGCAGCGGTTAGATCGGCGGTGACGTCAACTGGGAAATCGGAAGCCATTTCGCAAAGGAATGTGTATCCAGATTTGTCTTCGTTGAAGCCAAGGTCATAGAATCCCATCTCGGTATAGGCGAGGATGTAAGAATCGCTGCTGGTCTCCCAAGCATGTGGGTTCCAGGTTTTGGGGTTGGCGTCGATGTAGGTGTTGTAGGTGTACTTCACTCCGCCGGTTGTTCCTCCACTGCTACCGCCTCCACAAGCGGCGAGGGCAGGAAGCGCGGCGAGGGCAGCAACGCTGAGGGCGAATATTTTGTTCTTTTTCATTTTCGCTTTTTTTCCTTTCTTACGCGTCATTCTTAAAATGCCTAGGTATTATGCTCGTGCGCGTTTTTTAGTCAACTAAAAGTTTAAGGAAGGTGAATAATTGTGTTAAAACAATTAAAAACGGTGGTCGATTTTGACAAAAAAGTCGATATACGGTAGTCATTTTTGCCTCATGAAACTGCTTATGGCATAATCCGTTTGAATCAGTATAATATTGCCTTGCCGGGACGTAGCACAGCTTGGTAGTGCGCTACCTTGGGGTGGTAGAGGTCACGGGTTCGAATCCCGTCGTTCCGACCAAAAAGAATCTATACGACCAGCGTCTGTTGGTCGTTTTTTATTGAAAAACGGATTCATAAAACGCGTGAAAAAAAAGCCTTCTTTCAACATTTTTATTAGAGGTCATTAATCACTCTATCGTATTAGCCGCGATTAAACGCGATTCTCGGTTTCTTTTGGAGACGAATTATTCTTAAGCATATCGACCCAGAGAAGGACAATCGCCGCAAGAATGAAAAGTGCCCCGATCATCAAATTTACGTTACTATCGCCAAAATAGTCGTTTTTGAACAAGAAGGTAACATACCCGGAGAAAGATCCTAGCCAAATAAGAATCGGTATGTAGAACTTCTTTGGGTTTGCGATGAAGAAAACCACCGCGATTATATCGGCCAAATAGAAATAGCGTTCATGCATTTTTGGCAAGACGAACGGACATAATGCCGCCATCAGCAAAGCCACTCTTGCGGTGCTTTGGACATCAAAATCCTTATTCACGCGATAAGCGAAAAAGGAAGCAAGGCCAATGAATGTCAGCCCGATGATGGTGGCCCCGGGAACGATGGCCTTCTCCACGGTCTCTCCTCCTGCAAAAGCTTTCTGGACGAATATGTAGATATTAGGCGCATTCGCTGAAAGATATCCATACTCTTTTGTCTGTTCGAAATATACACCTAGGCAAGACGATAGGCTTCTCCCGCAGGCAAGAGAAGGGACAAGGGAAAGGAAATAAACCACAACTGAGAGCAACAGAGCATGTAATTTGAACCCCTTTCTCAACCAAAGAATCAAAAAAACGGGAGCAAAAAACACAGACTGGAGTTTGAAAGCAAAAGAGAGTCCGAAAAAGACGGCTGATAAATATGGCTTTTTTAAGAGGAGGAAGGTTAGGGAAAGAAGACAAAAGAACGCGTAAATGGCATCACATTGCCCCCAATAAGGCGAATTCAGGAGAATGGTCGGCGTAAAAAGAGAAAAAGCAAAAGCGAATACTGTGATTTCGTCGGACTTCTTCAAAATGAATTTAGACAGGAAAAAGACAAGAAAAGCCGACAGGTACACGAATATATCGCTTGTGATTTTCAAAGCGAAAAGCAATCCGTTAGATTCCCCGGCCTCTATTCCAAACGAAGCGAAAATAACTAGGAAATAATTATACATTGGCCCGTAATCGCCAATACCGGAAGCAAGGTATTCCTTGCCCCCAAGCTTTCGCGCCTCTTCATACCAAGATGAAAGGAATACGTTGTAATCGCTAGTCCTGACCGGATAGAAGGGGATCCTCACAAGAACAGAGAGCACAAGCAAGACAAGCGGGATGATCCAAACCCAATATTTTTCGAGAAAAGAGATGAACGCCTCAAACGCTTTTGAAAAAAAACCTCTTAGAAAAATGAGTATTTTGAATTTGTTTTCACTATCTTTCATGGCTCTGTAATTATTGTTTCTCTTTAAATAGCCCTATGGCAAGCAACACTATAATGGGAGGAAGGACTGTAAACGGTATAGCTTGAGGACGCACAATACACTTTCATCACATAATTCCCGTTTGCAGTAAAAGTGTAAAAATGACGTTCTATATTTGTATTTGAACAGGTGGTTTGCCAGACAATTACCCCGTTAGAATTATAAAGACGTAAATTTAGATTTGGCAAAGGCGAACTGGTAAATTGATAAACATTGGCGTAAAGATGGTAGCGCGTAATCCTTTGAAGCCACGCATGTGTTGTATATAAACGCTGGCCAACTTGCGCATTTCCAACATCAAAAAGATATGCTTCGTTTCCTTGAGAGACTTCAAATGTTGGCGTTGCCGCAAATCCAGCAATCCATAATGATTGCTTTATGTCGAGAGCCCCAACTCCAGACCAAGAATAGAGTCCGCTTGAAGAATCATACGAATCGGTTACCGATGAATTTGAATTATGTGCAATCAACGTATTGTCCGCCCCGTTGCCAAGAGCGGCCATAACTAGGGCGACGTCGCCCTTCATGTTCGGATTTTTTTCCATCATCAGGGCAATTGTTCCGGTCACTGCCGGAGTTGCAAGACTTGTCCCGCTAATAGTAAGATCATTTCCATAGACATTAACCTGCCTAAGGCCTCCAGTTGCGGCAATTCTAAAATTGTTTTCGACAGAATCGTTAGGATCCCTAATGTTTGTTCCAGAAGCGATTGTATAGTCGGGATTGATTGAGCAAACGGAAATGACGTTTTGTGCACAGGCCGGTTGACCTAGATTACTTGAGAGATTATTAACACAACTAGCGACGATAGGAATATGATAATTGTCAACAATCCAGTTGATATATTTGCAACTGTCTAGACCAGAAGAGGAAACGGATAAATTTATCACATCCACCGTCTGGGTAGCAAAATAATCCAAATATTTGTAACCGGAATATTGAGGATCGGTAGCGTCCACATAATAAATCGATGCTCTTGGAGCAAGCCCATATTTTCCGGTTAACACGGATAGAACCATATCTCCGTGACCAATGTTCGAAGCAGAGGTTTTTACATTCGATGAATCTATAACAAAATTGGTGTCAGCAAAATTCGAATGCGTAATATATATTTGCCCCAAATCCGCTACTCCAATTTTAACACCATAGCCAGAATACGTCGTTGCTTCATAATTGTCATATTGGATATCTCTATAATCGACCCAACTATCGTTGGTTGATCTTTGATGGTTGACAACCATATTCTCCTGATAGTTAGGTTGAATTGGCTCATAGTTTGCGTCTTCCCTTATTGAAATCGATAATAAATCATCACATCGTAGGTTCTTTTTCAAATCTGAAGTTACTGTATCCAAATATACGTTCCGGTAATGTAAAGATACTATGGGCATCGATACGGCGTGAGAAATATAAGTAGCCTTAAATCCCATATTCTCCAAAGATTCGGCTTTTTCAGAAGAAAACAAAGAATAAGCTTTAATCTTTTCCTCTCTTGGAAGGGTTTCCTCTTCTTTATGATCAAACATAAGATCAACAACTATAGATCCAACGTTATCGGTCGAAACAGAATCGGCGATCAAAACATATTTATCAATAGGGGAATCTTGTGACGATAGGGCGCAAAGTGAACTTGCCTGCACAGAAAACAGCAAAGCAAGATCATATTCACTTGCAAAAGCTTTAGTTGTTTCATCCTTTTTGGAGATGTTTAGCTTTTATGAGGGGCGTTACAGCTGTTTCGCCATAATCCCGAAAACACGCATAAAGCAAAAGGAAAGCGCCAGAGACGCAAGCCTCTGACGCTTTCAAATTGAGGCTTAATTCAAGAAAGGGTTATTCACCGAATTTCTTGATGTCCGCATAGCGGCGTTTGGCATAGGCCTCGCACTTCTGCAAGAGCTCTTCCGCGTGCTCTGGGTTGACGATCGGGAGCTGGGCGAAACGGGTTTCCTGCATGACGAAGTCGCGGAGTTTGCCGAAGTCTGGCTCTGGGCAATCCATCGTTAATGGGCTCTTGCCTTCTTCGCGTAGACGTGGGTCGAAACGGAAGGTGGTGAAGTAACCGCATTCGACAGCCTTCTTCTCTTCCTTGATGGAATTGATAAGGCCACCTTTGATGTGCTGCTCGGCGCATGGGCAATAGCAGATAATGAGGGATGGTCCGTTGTAGGATTCGGCCTCACGGATCGCCTGAATCGCTTTGGCGGGGTTGCTGCCTAGAGCGATTTGGGCAACGTAGACATGACCATAGGCCATTGCCATGAGGGCGAGATTCTTCTTCGCTTCTTTTTTACCGGAAGCGGTGAATTTGTTGATGGAACCGGTCTGAGAGGACTTGGAGGCCTGACCACCGGTGTTGGAATAGACTTCGGTGTCGAGGACGAGGATGTTGACGTCGGCTTCGTTAGCGAGGACATGATCAAGTCCGCCATAACCGATATCGAAGCTCCAGCCGTCGCCACCGACGATCCAAACGGACTTATCGACGAGGTCACGTTCGTATTTACGGAGCTCTTTGATGTCATCGTTCTTGCTGAGGTCGATGAGGCGGAGAAGTTCGGGGACGATACCACGGACATATTCGCGGTCTTTGACGTGAGCTAAGTAATCGTTGATGACGTTAGCGAGTTCGTCTTCGACTCCAGAGGCGAGGGCTTCCTTGAGGATCTCGCAGATGCGGGACATCTTCTGGTCGGAAGCGATACGCATACCGAAGCCATATTCGGCGTTATCCTCGAAGAGGGAGTTCGCCCAAGCGGGTCCGTTCTTGCCTTCGTCGTTGACGAATGGGGTAAGTGGGGTTGAACCGCAGTAGATGGAAGAGCAGCCGGTCGCGTTAGCAACGAGCATGTCCTTACCGAAGAGTTGGGAGACTAAGCGATAATATGGGGCTTCACCGCAGCCTGCGCAGGCGCCGGAGACTTCCATATATGGACGCTTGAAGCCGATACCCTTGACGCCAAATTCCATGGCTGCTGGGAGTTCGCCCTTCTTCTCGGTGCAGTTCGCATAGAGATAATCGGCGCCGATTTGTTGTTCTCTTTGACCATGGGCATCAACCATCTTGAGGGCGAAATGGTCATTGCCAAGGCGCTTAGCGGTGGCATTAGCCATACATTCGGCAGCGCAGAGCCCGCAACCGACGCAGTTCTCGGAAGCGACTTGAATACGGAATTTGAGCTCTTTGTTCTTGGTTCCGATAGCTGGTTTGAGGCCGGCTTTGACGATTTCTGGAGCACCAGCGAGTTCTTCTTCACTGATGAGATATGGACGGATGGTCGCATGTGGGCAGACGAAGGCGCACTGGTTGCACTGGATGCAGTAATCGGGGTTCCAAACTGGAACGACGTCCGCGATGCCCCTCTTCTGCTTGAAGGTGATGTTCTCGTTCATCGTGCCATCGAGAAGCTCATGCTTGGTGAAGGCGCTGGTTGGGAGTTCATCGCCATCGAGACGATCGATGACATCGACGTATTCGTCATAATAGGTATCACCGGTATCGCTAGAGGCGGATTTGGTGAGTGGGAGATCGAGCCATCTTGGATCGACTTCGATTTCGCGGAGACCGGATGGGCCGGCGTCGATCGCGGCATAGTTGTTATTGACGATTTCCTCGCCCTTCTTCGCGAAGGTCTTGTAGACGAATTTCTTCATCCACTTCTCGGCTTCGGAATAATCCATGATGCCGGGGTTGAGTTTGAAGAAGGCGGCTTGGAGGGTAGTGTTGGTGTGACGGCCCATATGGCATTCGGCGGCGAGCTTGTTCGCGTCGATGACATAGAATTTGGCTTTCTTCTCGGCGAGGAGTCTCTTCATGCGGTTTGGCATGGAGTTGACGAGGGTGGCATCATCCATATTGGTGTTAAGGAGGAAGGTTCCGCCTTTCTTGAGGTTCGAGATGATGTCGAATTTGAAGATATAGGTATCAAGGGAGCAGGAGATGAAGTCCGCGTTCTTGACATAATATTCGGAACGGATTGGCTCTTTGCCGAAGCGGAGGTGGCTACGGGTGGTGCCGCCGGCTTTACGGGAGTCATACTGGAAATAGGCCTGAGCATATTGTCCGGTCGCATCGCCGATGATCTTGATGGAGTTCTTGTTGGCGGAGACGGTTCCGTCGGAGCCTAAGCCGTAGAAGAGGCAGCTCGTGTAGTTGCCTTCGATATGGTAGGTATCATCGACTGGGATGGAGAGTCCGGTGACGTCGTCTTTGATGCCGACGGTGAATCCGGTCCACTTCTTCTCGGCATTAAGGAAGTCATAGACGGCCTTGACGTCTTTTGGCTGGGTGTCTTTGGAGGAAAGACCATAACGGCCACCGATGATGATATCGAATTTGCGGCCGACCTGAGCCATGGAAGCGAGGACATCGAGGTAAAGAGGCTCGCCTTCCGCGCCGTTTTCTTTGGTACGGTCGAGGACCGCGATCTTACGGACGGAGGTTGGGATGGCTTCGGAGAGCAAACGCGGGGAGAACGGACGATAGAGGTGAACGCGAACGAGACCGACTTTCTCGCCACGGGAATTCATCTCATCGACGACTTCGGTCGCGGTTTCGGTGACCGAACCCATCGCGATGATGACGCGGGTGGCGTTCGGGTCGCCATAATAGACGAATGGAGCGTATTTACGGCCGGTTAGGCGGCTAGCTTCGGCGAAATATTTCTCGGCGACGGAGATGACTTTCTCAAAACGGATGTTCTGAGCTTCGCGGCCTTGGAAATAGATATCGTCGTTTTCGGCTCCACCACGGGTAACGGCGTGGGTGTGTGGATTAAGGGCACGGGCACGGAATTCCTCGACCTTGTCCATTGGAAGGAGCTTCTTCCATTCTTCGCGGTCAACGAATTCGACGTTTTGGACCTCATGGGAGGTACGGAATCCATCGAAGAAATGCATGACGGGAAGTCCGGCGTCGATCGCGGTGAGGTGAGCGACTGGGGCGAGGTCAGCGATTTCCTGAACGGAGTTGGAACAGATCATCGTGACACCGGTTTGACGGCAGGCGTAGATATCCTGATGGTCACCGAAGATCGAGAGGGAACGGGTCGCAAGGGAACGGGCCGAGACATGGAGGACGGCGGGGAGCAACTCACCAACCCATTTGTAGATGTTCGGGATCATGAGGAGCAAGCCTTGGGAGGCCGTGTAGGTGGTTGCGAGGGAACCAGCCTGGAGGGCGCCATGGACGGCGCCGGAAGCACCGGCTTCGGATTGCATCTCGACAACCTTGACCTGTCCACCGAAGAAGTTCTTCTCGCCGTTAGCGGACATGACGTCAACGTTTTCGGCCATTGGGGAGGACGGGGTGATCGGATAAATCGCGGCCACTTCCGTGAAGTAGTAGGATTCAATTGAGGCAGCAGTATTGCCGTCAACTGATTTCATCGTCTTTTTGATTTCAGACATAGATGTTGTTTTTCTCCTTTGTTTGCAACAAATAGTATAGAAAACTTATCTCAATAGACCCTTTAGGGTCTGCCCGTTTTTGTTGTTAAGTAATATTAACTAGCCTTTGTTATCGTGCTTTATTGGAGTTTTGTTCGATTTCAAAAACAGAAAAAGAAAAGTGGAGTTTCCCCCACTTTGCCTTGGTTTTATTTGCCCTTGCCTTTCTTTCTGGCCTTCTGTTCGTTTTCGATTAGGCGTTTTAACAAGGCGAGATCCTCATCGGAAAGACGGGCGGAGGTATCCACTAATCCTCCAACCGAGGTCATCTTCTTATAGACGAAATCGGCGATGGAGGAATATCCGGCGAGGTCCTTCTTCCTAACCGCGGGAGTTTTATTGGCCGCGGGCTTCCTTTTGACGTTCTCGCTTGGCGCCTCCAAATATTCCTCAAGGCGAGGAAGGATATCGCGGCAATTGATGGAATCGTCTAGAAGGATCATCGGTTCGAATTCGCGGAGCTTCTCCCCTAAAACATCTGGATAAAGTCCCGTAAGGCGAGATAAAGCATCGAGGTGGATGACCTTCTTCTTGCTGCGCTTAATCGCTCCGGCGATACGGCGGATTTCGGTTTTGGTTGGTTTGTTTCCCATTTTTCTTAGGCAAATTATAGCAAGGCGAAACGATAATGTAATTCTTTTTAGGCGGCTTTGCCTTTACGGCTTATTAACCCAACGAGGAAGCAGATGAGGAAGAAAAGCAAATCGATGAGGATGATGGTCGGGCCGATCGGGGTATCGATCATGATCGAAAGGATGATACCAAGGAAGGAAGCAAGAACCGAGATAATCGCCGAAGCGATGGTGACGAGCTTAAAACTCCTAAATAGCCTCATCGCCGAAAGGGCGGGGAAGACGATTAAGGCGGAGACCAATAACGATCCCACGAATTTCATGGCAATGACGACGACGATCGCGATAAGCGCGGCAAAGGCCAAATTGAAGACGAAGGTTCCCTTTTCGGTGGCCCTGACGAAATTCTCGTCGAAGGTAACCGCGAATATGCGATGGTAGAAGAAAAGGAAGAAAAGCAATACGAAGATGGATAGTCCGATGCAAATCCAAACGTCGCTCATGGATAAAGTCAGAATCGCGGTTGAGCCGAATAAGGAAGTGCAAACATCTCCCGAAACGTTCGCCGATTTGCTAAAGCGGTTTAGAAGAAGATAACCAATTGCCAAAGCCCCCACGGAAAGCATGGCTATTAGGGCATCCCCCTTTATCTTCTTTCGATCTTTCGCCTGCAACAAAAACATCGCGACCGCCATCGTGACTGGCAAAATCACAAAGGTGTTCTCGGTTAATCCGGCAACCGCGGCGATCGCCAAAGCCCCAAAGGCCACATGGGAAAGCCCGTCCCCGATCATGGAGAAATTCTTCAAAACGAGGCTCACGCCCAAAACGGCCGCGCACAAAGCCACGAGGATGCCGACGATCAAGGCGTAACGGACGAAGGCGAAATTCGTGAGGTAATACGATAATTTTTCGAAGGCTTCAATCATGGTGGTCATGACCTCCGATGTGTTTTTTGGTTGCAAACTCGGTGGTCGCGAATTCCTCCCTCGTTCCAAAGAAGGATTCCTCACCGATAACAAGGATATGGGTCGCGTATTTAAGCGCGGTCGTGACGTCATGGGTGATCATGACGATGGCCATGCCTTCCTTATGGAGATCTTCTGGCTCATCTACCAGGAGAATCGAATCCGCGCCAAGAAGGGCTCTAGCCAGCAATACCCTTTGTTGTTGTCCGCCGGAAAGTTCGCCAAAGCACTTCTTCTTTAGCTCTATAGCCCCGATACGGGTTAAGCATTCTTCGGCTTTGGCCTAGTCCGCTTTGGTGTAAAACGGCATAAGGCCTTTCTTATGGATAAGCCCACTCAAGACCACTTCCATGACGGTCGCGGGAAATTCGCGTTGGGCCCCGTTTTGTTGGGGGAGATAGCCTATCCCGCCCTTACGGAGGTCTTCGTAGAACTCAATCTTCCCCGATATGGGTTTTATTAATTGAAGAAGCGTCTTCATCAAAGTGGTTTTGCCCGCGCCATTATGGCCGATGATGCAAAGGTAGTCTCCGGAGTCTATATGGAAAGAGAGGTTGCCTACGACCTCCTTTTTTTCATAACCAACGCCCAAGGAAAAGGCTTCAACAAGGCGTTGAGACATCGTTAAGGGCCTTTCTTAATACTTCAAGATTGTTTTCCATGATCGATAAATAATGTTTTCCTTCACTTAAAGTCGTCCCCTGCATGGAATCGAGGACGAGAATCTCCTGATTCTTGATCTTACTCTCGCTTTTGACGGTGTTAGCAAGTCTCTTATCCGAGCTTTCCGTCACCAAAATGTAAGATAAAGCAAGCTCATCGACCTTATTAATGAGGAAAGCAATCGTTTCGGGGGTCGCTTCTATATCGGAAGAGCAGCCTTTGAAAGCCGCGAAATAATCTATTCCATAATCATCGACTAGATAACGGAAGGGAAATCTATCCGCGACCAAAATCGTATTTCTTGCTGAAGATTCAACCATTTCTTTATAAGAGGAATCCAAAAAGGTAAGGTCATCGATATATTCTTTCGCGTTGTTGATGAAGAGGTCCTTCTCTTCGCTTACCATATCGATAAGGGTATCTTTGAATGCGTTGACGCAGAAGCTCGCATTAGAAAGGGAAAGCCAAACATGTTCATCGAAGGCTTCCTCTTCTTCCTCTTCTCCCTGCATGCCTTCCTTGGATTCCTCTGGTTTGAGCTTATCCTCTAGAAGAGTATGGAGATTGATGGTTTTTTGGTTTTTGTTGGTCACGTTTTTAAGCGCGGAATCGACCCATGTATCGGATTCTCCCCCAACATAAACGAATAGATCCGCTGTCGCGACTTTCATCATGTCATTGACGCTAGGATTGAAGGAATGGATATCGCTTCCTTTATCCAAAAGCAAATCCACTTCGACTTTATTTGATTTGTTGGTAATGGCCTTCATCCATTCGTATTCTGGGAAAATGGTGCAGAGGATCTTTAGTTTTCCATTATCTTTGGGTGCCCCACAAGAAAATAGAGGAAAAAGGAGGAAAGGAATGATAAAAGCGGTTTTCTTAATCATGCTTATGCTCCTTTTTATCTTGGATTGCGCAGTCGTGACAGACGCCATAAAGAACGGTCGTACTTCTATCTACGGAAAAATCGGAATTGGCCATGACCCCATTTAGCAAAGCCGAGGTCGCTTGATCATCGAGGTGGGTAGTTTTCCCACATTCGACGCATTGCATATGGATATGCTCACGGCATTCATGACAATCGAGGTAGGCTTCATGGGTCCCTTGTTTTACCGATTTACGTACGCGTCCTTCCTTTTCCAATAAGGCAAGGTTACGGTAAATCGCGGAGACACTGACCCCTTCTCCTTTGATTTTCTCCGCTATTTCCATAACGGAAAAGGATTGATCGGGGTTAGCCTCGAAGAAGGATAGAATCAATTCTCTTTGTTTTGTTTTGTAAGCCATACCAATTTGCGAATCGTTCGCAATTTTAATGAAATGAAATAAAAAGTCAAGAGGAACAAAAAATCCGAACCGCTGGTTCAGATCTTTTATCATGATTCAAATCCTTAATCGTAAATATCTCGGCGATGCCCAACGGCAATCACGAGAATTACGAGTTTGGCATCTTGTATGTCGGCGATTATTCGGTAATCTCCAACCCGGTATCTCCATTGGCCCGTTCGGTTAGCTGAGAGGGTTTTCCCATGAATCCTTGGGTCAGAACAGCCCTCAAGGTTTTTATCAATCCATTCGAAAAGAATTCGCTTGGTGTACTTATCCATTTTCTCAAGCGTCTTCAGAACGGATTTCAAATATTCGACGTGATAAATCAAAGCCCAAGTGCCTTTCGCATTTCCTCATGGGAGATCGTTGTTGGATCTTTCTCGTATTCCTTCATGGCGCGATCCGCCAAAACGATGTCATATTCATCCTCGATGGCCTCAAAATATGCACGCTTAATCGCTTCGCTTAGACTCATGCCGCGAATTTTCGCGTAGGATGTGGCTAGCGCCTTTTCTTCTTCTGTCATTCTGATTGAAACAACCATGGTTTTGTCTCCTTGTATGACATTGTAATACCATAAATATAAGTCGTCAAGATGAACAAAAAATCCGAATCGCTGTTGTGGCGCGATTCGGATGAATTTTGTTGTTGGTGGACCGCACAAAGAAATATAAACACCAATATTGTTACTTTTTCCCCGGATCCATCCTTCTTTCGATGGAGTTGCCTCCGGAATTGATAACCGCAAAGGGGATAATCCGCAATAGATTAGGTTAACGCGCGCACTTAAACGCACGCGCATAAGAGACGGCTTAGGAAGGGAAGGAAAACCGCTTTTTCTTTGCCCTTCTTTTTCTCTTTCTTTGGAAGCTCGGTGGAGGATTCTTCCCGAAATCGTGGGGGGGACCTCGTTTTCCGTCTTTTTTCGAAAGAAAAGCAAGCAGCGGAGCCTTGGGAATGGCCGTCTTTGCGCTCAAAGCAGACGGCCTTCCCTGGCTCCTTCCCCTGGCTGTGAGGCAGGGCCGAGGCGGGGGATTCATCTTTTCTTATTACTAATTTCTTTTCTGGAAAAGAAAGGATGTAATTGTGATGAAATTGCGCAGTGCTTGGTCCTCGTCCGTAGGACGATGGCCATGCCGATTAATTTTTTGTTTTACGCGCGACTGCGCGGCGCCGCGGCCGTTTGCCTGGCGCCGAAAGACAAGAAAAGATCCCCGGATTTGCCCAGATCGAGAAGATTTTTCGCCGCGCGGATCCTAGTCCATGAATTTCTCCGGGAAAGTCCGAAAATGGGCAAAATCCCTGCAAATTGGCATTTTTTTCGATTTTTCCGGTGCGGAAAAGCATCGAAAAACGCCCCTAGATCAGAAAATTCTTTATGATCGCGGAGGATTACTCGCTTTTACTTATATATTTTCCTATATACAAAAAGCAGGGTTCCCCCTGCTTGGTGCCTTGTTTTTGAGCCGATCAGAAGTCGATGCCCGTCACATCCGGCTCGACTGAGGTGACGGGCTCAAGAAAAGAATAGTTGCTCGGAGAGTCCGTGTAGAAGACGGTTACGGGATAGCTCTTGCTGTCGCCGGTCTCGTTGCAGGTCACGGTTAGGTTGACGTCGGCTTTCACCGCGATTTGCCAATACGTCCCGCCTCCGATCGTGGAATGCAGCTCGTTCCTGGCGTCCAGGCTAAGGCTGTCGATCGCGGCCTGTATGGCGGCTCTGGCGTTGGTGATGTTGGTCGTCTTGCCGTATCCAAAGCTGTCTCCGAAGTTGACGGCTTTGCTGAACAGAGAGGCTGGCGTCGGGTTGCCCTGCCCGTCGACGGGCCTTGCGTAGCCTTTGTAAGGATTTGACGCCGATTGGTTCGCCGCCGCTGTGTCTTTTCCAACATCCAGAGTCCAGGATGACGTCGGTGCGGCCATGGTGAGCTCGAAGGTGAATTCGCGGTCCTTGGTGTAGGTGCTCGTGTAGCCGGCCACGAGATCCTCTGCCTCGTAGGTTACGTCTTGAAGGCCGTACACTTGGGTTAAATCCCTGATTTTGTTTATCGAGGTCTGGTACCCGCCAGATAGGGTTAGGCCGCCATTGTATTGGCCATAGGATCCGAAGACGTTGCTGAACCCCGGGCTGTTTTTGAATCCGGTCAGTTTTTTGAGGCAATCGACGGTGACGGTCCCGTATTTGGATGAATCGCTTTGCGAGGTGATCGTCAGAAGCGCCTGGTGGCCGAAGTTCTGCTTGCAGGCAATGGTGATCGTCTTGTCGTCGCTATTGACGCTGTAGCTGAAGAAGGCCGAGATCTGATCGGACACGGACGAGTCTACCCAACTCATCGAGACGGTGACGCGCTGATCCGTGGCGTTCGCCGGGGAGACGGTGTATCCAAACGTCCTCGTCGCGTACCCTTGGTCGTTGACGCCGCTCGTCAAGGCCTTGAGGACGATGCCAGATCCTTTGATCATGGTCTCAATATCGGCGGCGTTTGCCGCCAGATCGTTGTTCTGGCTGTTGTTTTGGGCTCCCCCGTTGTTAGAGGTGTTTTCCCAAGGGTATTCGATTTTCCCTTCGTCATGGTTCTTTTGAAGGAGCATTCCGCCGGCGACCGTGCCTCCGGCCAAAGCTAGGCAGATTAACGTGATGCCCACGGTTTTGAGTGTTTTTGACATAAACTCCTTTCCGCGGCCCGATACGGATCCGCTGTTCTTAGGAAATTGAAAACCCGAAGCCGGGCTAAAGCGGATTCGGGTTGTTATTTATCTTCCTTCTTGGCGATTTCCTTTGCTTTCCTCACCGTTTTCCCGTCCAGGTATTTCTCGAAGATCTTCCTGCCGTTCGAGTTCATCGCGTAGCCCATCCTCGAGAGCAGGGATCTCGCCCTTTTGGCGGAAAGCCTGTGGTGCTTGGCTATAAGGCAGTCCCGGCGCAGCTTCTTCCACGTCCTCTTCCTTATGGTTACCTTCCCATCGTAATGGATCCGGTATCCCACGAAGTCGACGTCGTTGCCCCTCAGGGCGAATATCCGCCAGTCTGGCTTGAGTTTCAGGCCGAGCTTGGTCAATTCCCCGTCCGCGGCCGCCTTGGCCCTCAGAAGGCGCCTTTTCGACGGATCCATCCAGACGTAGTCGTCGACGTTCCTGACAACGTGTTTTAATCCGGCCTTCTCCTTCAGGAAATGGTCGATCCCCTGCAGGTAGAAATTCGCAAGCCAGGGCGATGAGTAGACCCCTATGGCAAGGCCTTTGGGCTCGATCGACGTGATGTTCCAAAGGAAGACCAGGAACCTCTTGTCCTTTATCACCGTCTCAAGCATATCGAAGAGCTTGTCCCGGTCTATGTTCTCATAGTAATGGTAGACGTCGGCCTTGATGACCCAGATCCTCTTCTTCCTGGATTTCCTGGCCCATTTCCGGACGGCCTTCATCCCGGCGTTACAACCCCTTCCAGGGACGCATCCGACGCAGTGAGGATCCATGCCCCTGACGATGGATTCCCTCATGACGTTGACGGCCAGTCGGTGTATCGCCTGGTCGGGATAAAGCGGGACGCTGCAGATCTTCCTTATCTTGCCGGATCCGGAATCCCTCCTCTCAAAGCGTTTCGGAGGCGACGGAAAAAAGCCTTCCTCCAGCATCCGCTTGATTTCTTTGGCGTAATGCTTCGGGTCGGCTTTGATCTTCTGCACGATCCTGCGCTTGCTTTTGTGCTCGCAGGTCTCAAGGAGCGCCTCTTCGATGTTCTTTAGGTCGAAGAGCTTTTCGTAAAGATGGCCAGTTCTCTTCATGTGGTGATTCTGTTGGCCTTGCGGGATTTTCGAGTTTCCTACTAGGCCCGCTCTTCCGGCGATTTCCCCGTGCAGGGAGGATGGCCGGGGCGGTGATGTGGCTTTGCCGGTATGAGTATCCGAGGCGAGCCCCGATGTTGTAGTTCCAATTCGAGAAGTCGTTGTTGCCGTTGAGGTAGAACGCGCCGTTGTTGGAGTCGCTGTTCCAGTTGGAGCCGCGATAGACGGGCTGAAGGCCCAACGAAACGGGGATCGCGGGTGCCCCGGTCGCACCCTTGATGAAGATAATTCTAATTCGTTCGGGGGGGGGTATTATCAATACCCAATTTCAATCGGAAGAGGGGTTATGCGAAGGGAGGTTTCCCCTCGCGACCCCTCTGAAGATCTCCTCAGAATCCGAGGCGAGCCCCGACGATGCAGCCCCAAGTCGAGAAGTCGTTGAGGCCGTAGAGGCAGAACGCGCCGTAGTTGGAGTCGCCGCTCCAGTCGGAGCCGCGATAGACGGGCCGAAGGGTGACGGATTCGCTGTCGGTGCTGAATCCGGGCATATTGAGATAGTCGTTCAGCGATCCCTTCTCGTTGTTCTGAAGCCCGGCGATGATGAACGGGTTGGTCTCGTTTCCCTCGGCCAATCCGGAGATCCATCCGGAGGTGTTGCCGGAGGTCACGCTGAAGGCGGTTTTGTAATCCGGCGTCTTTGCGTCCGGGGCATTGGATTCGCCCATGAGCTCCTTGTCGTCGCAGACTTGGAGGAAGTTTCCGGCTTTTTCCGCGTCTTCGGAACTGACGGCTTTCGTCTGCACGCCGTCAAGCCATTCGTAGAGGCCGCCGTACCAGTTCTCGATGCCGCGGTAGCTGAACGGGCGCATTCCCTTGGGGAGGTCGACGCCGTTGAAGGCCTTGAGCTCGTTGGAGGAGCCTTTGAGGCCGTCGGTGAGGCCGTTCTTGACGTAGTTGCCGAGCTGGATGAGCGGATCGGCCATGTCGCCCTCGTCGGGATCTTCGTTGCCGTCGGCGACCTGGCGGGCCTTCCAGCGGTTGACGAGGGTTTTCTCCTCGTCCTCGAAGTTGATGGTCTTGTCGATGGTGAGCTCGTAGACGTTGACGGTCTCGGTCTCAGCCTCCTGCGAGGAGGAAGCGGAGGAGGAGGCCTGCGCCTCGACCTGGATGTTGGTCTTCTTCACCGCGGTGACGGTGGCGATGTCGGAAGAGACGTAGCCGTCGGATTCCTGGATGCAGAAGCTGGTGAAGCCGGGGATGATGACCTCGTTGAGCTTGTTGTCGCCTAAGCTCTCGTTGATGGCCTCGGCGGCGATGCGGACGACGTTCGTCTTGCCGGTCTTCTGAAGGTCGATGTCGAATGCGAGATCCTCGAGCGTGTGGGCAGATTTGAATCCGGAGAAGACGTCCTCGAGGTTGTTCGTGGCGAATTCGATCGTCATGAGGTAGTTGAGGTCCATCGCCTCGGTGTAGGTGGTCATGAACCCGCCGCCGTTCTTCGCGTAGTCAGTGCCTTCCACTTTGGTGAAATTGAAGGAAGGGTAGGCGTCCTTTTGGGAATGCATCGTGCCTTTGTTCTTGGAATCGAAGGTGACGTTGCCTTTGTAGGCTCCGACGTCGTGGGCGGGCACTTTGAGCCAGGTGTCGTCGAGCTTGGTAGACGCCATCATGTAGTCGGTGTATGTGGAGGTCGCGATGGTCTTCACGTAGTGCTCGGGGATCGTGACGACGATGTCGCTGCCCCTCTTCTTCTGCTTCATCGCGGAATAGACGGGGTAGGCGTCGAAATCGTTCCGTTCGCCGTTCACGCCGGCTTTGAATTCCGCCGCGGCCCCGAGTCGGACCGGATCGTGGTCTCCGTCGTTATAGAGTCTGACGCCGGCGTAGGTACCCTCGAACTGCTTATCGGTCCAGGGCATCGAGATGGCGTTCTCGTCGACGTATTTCTTGATCGCGAATCCGCCTGCGACGGCGCCGCCTGCGATCAATGCGGTTGCCAACACCAGGATAACGGTCTTGGCCTTGGAGTTTTTCTTTGGCATTGTAAGCCTCCTTATTTGTTTCGGTGGCGATCCCTGACGGAGTCGCTTTCCTTATAGGGAATTGAAAACCCGAAGCCGGGCTAAAGCGGATTCGGGTTGTTTTTTCTATTTCCTTCTGAGCCTGGAATAGAGGGCTTTCTTCTCCTTCTTAGTGAGGATCCTGCCCTTCTTTGACTGGTCGGCTATCGCCCTGGCGTGATAGGAATGGTTCAGGGAGTCGTTCCGGCTTCCCCTCATCGTTTCCCTCCATAGCCGAACGTGCCGCCTTTGGGAGAGCTCGAGGCGCTGCTTTTGCTTCATTTCCTCTTCCCCCTCTTTGGCTTGAGGTCGTCGAGCCGATAAACCCTTTGGGCTCCCGCCTTCTCGAGGTAGGTGTCACCCTGATAGACGATGTATGCGCTAGGACCGGACTTGGGCATCTTGACCGGGAAATCGGTGATGAGCGTCCCCATGAAATCGACGCCGACGGAGGGCTCGATCGTCGATTCCCTCCCGTTGTCCCTGCGGTCGTAGACGTAGAGGCCCTTCCTCCGGATTTCCTCCTTCTGGTCCTTCTTTAGGCGGAATCCGGTCTCGAAGAAGCGTTTCTTCCTTTGGTGCGCTTTCTTCTTTGCGGCGGGTTTCTTCTGCTTCTTGGGAGCGGGTTTCATTTCCGCTTCCTCCTGGATCTGAGGGTCCTCGGGTTCTTGGCGAAGAGAATGATGTTCTCAGCCCTGTCCAGATAGGCTTCGACGGTCGGGAAATCGCTGCGGTAGACGTAGCGGCGACGCCCTTCCCGGTCGGTGTAGGAGACGCCGATCTCGCGCTTCTTCTGCGCGGGCTTCTTAACGGTTTTCTTTTTGTTTGACATGGATTTACTCCTTTGGTTTAATAGTGGGGCCGGTGATTTGCATTCAGTTGCGTCGTAGCCGGTGTTTTTTTATTCTTTTGACTTTGCGCTTATCGTTAATGTCCCAATTCCAGTCATAGACTCGCTCGCCAAAGGATCTGGCTTCATCGTTGTATGTTTCCGGAATAAGGTAGAAAGTGCCTTCCTTTTTTGGGTTTGGATGTCGGTAAAGACGAACGTTTTGAACGATGATGGGCTTCCCTTTTACCCTTGTTTTGGTCATCGTTGGCTTAGACGAAATCAAAATGTTCCTTCGCTTCGATTTTGATTGCTTGTAGATATAGGCATAATGCTTCCGCTTTTTGTTATACCTAAACTCGCTAATGGCCATAGACGATTTCTCCGAAAAATTTCGCTCTTCTCCGCTTCTTTCATCGGATGGATCGAGCGATAGCCTTCGATTGCAATAGCTTTTAACTTTTGATTTTGACGGTTGGATTCAGGCAGGAACGTTTCTTACCTAATTTTCTTTTTCCCATCGACGGACTTGAACTTGCGTTTGATGTCGCCCTGGGAATCGGCTTGGTAAAGTTTGAAAAGGGTTTCTTTAGGGGAAAGGAAGCCGGTGGTAATTTGATCGCAGCCGGAGCCTAGATAGCCTCTATAGCCTCTTTTGCCTTTCTTGCCTGTGATTTGGACTTGGACGCCGTTATATCCACCCTGAACGCGGAGCTTGTGCTTGCTTCTCTTCGCGTATTTTCGGTTAAGGCGGTCGACCTCAGACTCAAGGTATTTCTTATCGTAATTCATGGATCTTCCTCCTTAGTTCGTCCATTGGCGACGTTTTGCGTTGAAGACGCCGACATCAGTCGGGCTTCCGGTTTTCCTTCCGGTATCAACGCGGATGTTGTCGCCCTTGATTTCGATTTTTTTGGCATTTTTAAGGATTTCCCTTTCCCTCCATCCCGCCGTGCTTTTCATCGCGCTTTGGATGGAAGCGGGAAGCTTTGCCACGGGGCTGGTTTTTCTTGCGGGCTTGGCTGCCCTTTTCTTTTTTGGCATGGTTTTCTGCCTCCTTTTCCGAAATTGAAAACCCGAAGCCGGGCTAAAGCGGATTCGGGTTGTTTTCAATCGTCGTCCGGAGGATCCTCTTCTCCTTCCGGGAAAGGCGTGTCGGTGTCTCCTTTCTGGAAAGGCGTGTCGGTGCCCATCGTCTGGGCGGCCTTGAGTCTTTCGGCCGGCTTTCCCTTGGAGAGGTCGGCATACGTTCCTGCGAGCTTCTCGAAGAAATAGCTGTGCTGCTCCTTGAATTCATCCCAATTCCCATTGATCGAGGAGAACCTCGGGGCCTCTGCCCATCCCTTCTTCGCGGCCAGTGACGAGGTCTCCACGATAGGGCCATAAACGGCCGTGTTGAACAGCCCTCCCCTGGTCTTCTTGTAAATCACGAAATACTGTTCCATCGTCCTCTTTCCGGTCAATCCGTTCATTCCGCCGTGCTCACGGTTGAAGACGATCGTCTCGTAGCCGTATCGGTAGCGGAGCTTCTGTCGGACGTTGATGAAGAATCCGCAGATCCTTCCCAAAAAACGGGTAAGAAGCGTTTCCTTGCCCCTATTCGGCCTCCATGTGTACCAATAGAAGTTGGTCCACCACGTCTCGAAGAAGAGGCATACCGTCTCGGTGACGCCCCAAAGGGCCAAAGCGTTGTCCTCGTCGCCCCTTTGCATAATCAAAATCGTATCCTCTGCGGAATCCTTGCCTTCCGCGTTCATGGAATCTCCTCGCTGATAGTCGTAGATGACCTTAACCGTCGGCTTCCCATCCACGGTGAAAGGATGCCTGGTGATCCTCATGAACTGGTTGTAGCCATCGTTAAGCGGGTTCGCCTCGCCGTCGGTTTTCTTCTTGCCGACGTAATCGAAGCGGTTTCCCCTCTCGTTGGAGGCTTCCGTCATCGCGATGAACCCGCCGTCGATCGAGGCAAGGCGGCCATCGTCGGATGGATCCATCTGCCTCAGAATGCGGAAAAAGTCCATATTGAGGACCCCGCTGTAGGCGACATTCTCGGCGTCGTCTGGCTTCGTGATGAAAGACCCGGCGGGCTCGAAAACGGGGAAGAAATCCCCTCCATGGCCGTTCTTGAAGCCAATCGGGTAATTTGACGTCACGAGCTTCAAACCGAAATGGTACATGAAATAGCATTCCGCGTAGGTTGCCGCCGCGTGTGCCAGTGATACCACTTCCGCGCCGTTGTCCCATTCGATTCCGAATTCAGGATCATAGCCGAAGAAGTACTCGCTTCCATCCTCCATGCAATAGGCAAAATGGGCATCCTTCCATCGTTTGTAGAGGTCGAGGATGACCCTTCTGATCTTCGCCCTGGTATTAAGCCTGTTTTTCTCATCCTTGACCTTCTGCTGGGCGATCACCCAAAGCTCAAGCTTCCTCCAAGGGAAGACGTTGAAGGCCGCGGCATATGTCTTCATCCTGGAAAGGTAGTAATCCCTCGTCAAAGAGTCGCCGTCGTAGGCGATGGAGGACATCATAGTCGTCTTCCCGGTCCCGACGGCCCCGTTGATCGCGGTTATTACGGGAAGGGACTCCGCGACCTCTTCGTTGATCGCCTGCATCTGCATGATCTTCGATATCGCCGCCTTCTTGATCGCCTTGAACAGAAGGAGGAGGATGACGGCGGCCGTGCCGACTGCGCCGATCCTGACGAAGAAGACCACGACGTCGACGAAGGCTGAGGCGGCGAACGTCGGGAACCATCCGAAGTCGAACGTGAATATCATCAGCAGGTAACTGGCGATGACGTCGAAGGCCGTCCACCCCCAAAGGCAGAGGACGCCAAAGCTTATCCAGAAGGTCCATTTAACCCATCTGCTGGACCGGAAATAATCCAGGAAATCAAGGATGAAATTCTTCGCTGGCCTGAAGATTATCGGGACGAATCGCTCATCCCACCAGGAAAGGATCGCCGATTTGGAGATATCCTCCCCCGGATGAGGCGCTGTTATCGACGACGTCAGGAGGTAGAATGCCAAGATGCCGACCGGGATCCACGTCGCGAAGCGCAGGACGTTGGTAATCCATTCGAGGAACTCATGGCCCCACTCCTTCGCGATGTCCGGATTTGTCAGGCACCCGATCCAAAGCTGCAGGTAATACCAAAAATTCTTGATGTTCGCCAGAATCCCATCGAACTGCTCCATCGTTGCGTTGCTGATGTCCGGAGGCGACAATTCCTCGGCGGCGGTCCAGTTTCCAAAGGTGAATTGGATGGATTGCCATAGATACCGGAAGCTGCTCCCCGCCCTCTCGAAGGGCCACCCGAAAACCAGGATCATCAACGAGGCCAGGGAGACCAGCGACAAAAGGGAAAGGTACCTGAAGGTTCTGATCCTTCTCAGGATTGATTTCTCTTTCGGATCCGTCGGCTCGTCCCTGTTGGCCCAATCCCATGCCCCGCTTCCCTTGAGGAAGAATCCAAAAGGAAGCAGAAAGACCCGGACGCATTGCCGGGCGAAGTAGACGATGGCGGATCCGATTCTCCTGAGGAAGCCCATCATTTGGACCATTCCCCCTTCAGATAGAAGACGCTCATGCCGTCGGAGGTGATGATCTTGTTGTCGTTGACCCTAGTCAAAGCCATGTAGAGTTTCTCCTCCACGATGACCTTAACGGATCCGGATTGCTCCTCGAAGCGGAAGAAGGTCGTTTTCTTGGAGTCGTTGTAGGTTCCGGTCGTCTCTCCGAAATAGAGGGTCCCGACGTTCCATGAGACCCACTCGGTGTTGCTGACGGAATCGACGGACCTTCCGAAAAGGCCGGCGAAGCTGAACGATAGGTACCAGAAGGATACCCCGATGAGGGCGATGACGAGGATCCCAACGAAGAACTTCTTCCTTTTCTCCGCCGGGATGGAGTCGTGCCTTAGGGCTCCCATCAGTCCTTTTTCCTCCCCGCCTTCATGATGGCGGAAGTCAGGAGGATAACGGATGCCGCCGCCAGGACGGAATAGGCCGCCAGGATCACCGGAACGAGCCAGTCGCCGAAATGTTTTTTGACGTAGACAAGCCATTCCTCGAAAGTGACGTCATGAGTCGCCATGCCGACGTGGTCCACGATTTCGACGGCGTGGTTGAAGACGTTCCAGGAAGCCTCTTGGCCTTTCTCGTCTTTGACGACCATCTTCAGGGCATAGGTGTTCAATGCGGCATGGGCCTCGTAGAGATAATAATAATCTGTCCTGAAATTCCATACCTGAGGGAATCTCGGGGAATAGTATCTGTCGGCGCGGTCGAGCTTGTCTGTCCAATCGCAGATCAGCTCCTCGTCGCCGTTGATCAAGGATGCGTACTTATACCCGGAGCCTTGCTTTGACAGCCAGTTCTTTTGATCGGCGGCGGCATATCCAGTCAGTTGAACATCGAGGGCGGAAAGGTTCAGTATTTCTGGAGTTTCGACTTTTCTATTAACGGTGAATGGAGGCAGGAACGAAGTCGCCGTTTGTCCGTGGATCACCGTTTGGTCCGACTTGACCGTATGGAATCGTTGCTTGGTCTTCGTGGCCCATTCGGTGTTTTTGTATTTTTCCTCAATCTCGTTTCCGACCTCGTAGGTAAATCCGACCTCATCCGCGGTGAAGGGGACGTTGTTGTCGCCGTATGTGCTTGAATCGAGGACGTCGAAGGCGTCGTCCCTCCAGCTTTTGACGGCCGACCCGTAGAAGGTGACCTCGGTCCAGTAGAAGTCGACGGATAGGATCTGACTTGGGGTTCTGTCGAGATTGAAAAAGACGAAGAAGTCCTCAAAATAGCCGGAGACCGGGACATAGTTTCTCATCCCGATCAGGCTGTAATAGGAACCGTCGTGCTGCTTCGTCATCCTGACTACTCCTTTGGCATCCATCCTGACGGCGTTGTTCGCCCACCACTTCGCGGTGATGTCGTAATTGTCCCGGTCGTAGTTGAAGGAATACTCCTCCTCGACGTCGTAAAGCTTCGAGAAAAGATCCCCATTCTGGCCGGCCATGATCCCGAGTTCCCTGAAGCAGACATCGTAGGCGCTTCCTACTCCGGCTCCCTCGAAGATCCCCTCGACCTTCATTTTGACGAAATAGTAAGGTCCTCCGGAGCTTTGGGCGCCGGATTTCCATCTCGTTCCGACTTCATGCAGATCGTAGGTTTTGGTCGTCTTGGATGCGATGGTGTTGCCTTCCCCCTTTTCATAGACCGTGAAGAGCCCGACATAGTCGTAGGATTCATTGAATCCGGAGAATATCTTCGATGCGTTGTTGAAATAGAGGTAGATGTAGAGGTCCTCGTTCCAGGGCCGATATCCGCATACCTGGAAATAGTCGTTCGGGCGGTCCTTCCTGAGGAAGTCGCTCGGCCCGGTGAATTTCGACATATCGCCGTCAAGGTAGATCAGCGTCAGGTCGTGGAACGGATCCGACGCGGTGATGTCGGTCTGCTCGCTTTCCGCGGACGCCATGATTGCCGAGGATCCGGAGACGGCCAAAGCCGCCGCCGGGGCGGAAAGGATGGATCCCAAAGCGAGGCAGGTAATGAAAAGTTTTCTCATAGGACGTAGTCCTCCGCGATGTAAACCGTCACCGGGACGTATTCCACGGTGATCTCCATTTTTTCGTCAGGATTATGGACGAGGTATGCCCCTCCTCCCCACGAGCAATCCTTTGTTTCGGACGTCTGGCCGTTTTGGGTGGAGTCAAAAAGGATCTGACCGCCTTGGTCGATCCAATCGTCGATGCGCTTCCCTCCCGTCGCTTCCGCGGCGAAGGATGCGAGGTCGCACCACACCGTCTCGGTCGATTGCTGGCCGGATGTGTTGTAGTCGAAGTCTTTCTTTTGCAGCGTCCTGTCCCTCAAAGACCCATCCGGTGATATGAGGGAGACATGGACGTTGATCGGGTAATCGTCGTCGACGAAGGTCCCGACGAAGAAGCATTTCTGCTGCTCCGCCTCCTTGTCGACGGAATATTTGGAAGTCAGGGCGTTCCTCAGAGCGAAGAAACCCGCGACGAAACCGCCGACCACGATCAAAGAAGCCGCTGCCGCGACGATTCCCCTGACGTTCGCTTTCTTTTTCTTTTCTGCCATGATCGGCTCCTTTCCTCACCACGGCGGGGTAAGCCACCAGTGGAAGATCTGATTCAGTTTGACGACGACCGCCAACGCGGACAGCGCGATGACGATCACGATGACGATGACGCCCTTCGCCTTGGAGAGCTTGGGCTTGGCGGAGACGTCCTCCGCCTCCGGGTATTGGCCGCCGTTCCTTTTGGGCATCAGAAGCCAAAGCCGAAGGGATCGCCCTCGTCTCCCTCGTCGCCTTCGTCCGGGTTTTCAGGATTAGGCTGATCCGCGGGTTTTTGCTGCGGGGCCTGCTGCCCTTCCTTGGCTTTCTTCGCCAACGAATTCAGAAGGCCTTTGTGGGCCCTGTCGATGATGTGCCAAAGCGTCGAGGAGATGGAGTTGTATCCTCTGCTCCCCTTCTCGGAATAGTAGGTCATCAGGAAGAGAACCTGCCTCCATTGATCTGCGTGGAGGATAACGTTGACGGGTATCGATTCGTTCGGATCCGCGTTCTTGAGCAAATAGTCGAGCTTGCTGTTGGTCTTCCTTTGGAGGGAGAGCTCCTCAAGCTCCTTTATGGTCTTTTCCATCGGGTCGCCTCCTTTCTGCTTCTTGATTGATTGAAAACCCGAAGCCGGGCTAAAGCGGATTCGGGTTGTTTTCAATCGAAGGCGTAGATGAAGTGGACGGAGCGTTTTTTCCCGTCGATCAGGATTGAGCTCCGCTTTCCCCTGAAGACGAGGCTAAGGGCCTTGGCGATTCTCCTCTCCGGGATCCCGAGGACGTTGGAAGCCTCCCTTGTGTTCTCGAAGACGTGGATGGGGTCCTCCCCGTCGTATATCGCGATGAGGAACCGCCCTTTGTAGAATCTCTGGTCCACGTTGACGTCGACACTCCTTTGATAGGCGTCTGATCGGATCCTAGAGGCGACGTAACGGAGCTTCTCGACGACGTATGTCAGCAGGCATATCTGGTCGAATACGTCCAGTGCCTCAAGCCTCGGCGCCACCTCGGCGCAGTCGATGAGCCTGTCCCTCGCTCGGAGGATCTTGTCCAGGGAGTCCTTGGCCCTGTCGTGGCAGACCGTAAGATCTGGCTTAAGCCCTTTTAGGCTCTTGGCTTTGCATTTCTCGATCGCCCCGGCGATTAACGCTCCGAGCTTGGCGACGGCTTTCCTTGGCATCGTAGGATCCAAAATGGATCGCCTCACGAGCTTCAGGGCGGACTCGAGCTTAGTCTGAGGCATCGCCCTGCCCCGAGAGGTCCTTCGCCTTCTCGATGGCCTTGTCGATGTCGCCGACGATCTCGGACCGCAGCGGCATGGAAGGGGCCGACTCGACGGCCGCCCTCGCCTCAATCAGCATCTCGGCCGCGATGGCCATGAGCTTTCTTCCGTTTTCCGGCATTACTGCCCTCCTTTCCCCGCTTCAAGCGGCTGTATCTTCTTTGCAGATGTTTGTAGGAAGCGTAGTCGCCGGAGAGGAGGCTATGCTCCATCCGGCGTATCAGCTTCTCCTCTTCTCTCATCCGTTCCATGTGTCAGATCTCCGCCATGTGCTCTGATTCAATCTTCAGCTCGTGGATTTTCATATGCCGTAGATCTCGCGCGCTTTCTCGAATTCCTCATCGCTGAGGCTTTCGAGATGATCGTCGAAGTATTGGTAGACCCCTTTTTCGAGGAGGAATTCGAGCGGCTCGTCCGGATCCATGTACCAGTAGTCGTCGTTTTCGGCGTTATAGACCGTCTTATGAGCCAAAATCTTCATGACGCCTAATTTGACGAACTTGCGGAGTCCTCCACTCCAGGTATATTTCCGGCCATTGATGGTGACGGAGTCTCCGTCTTTGTATTCAATGGATTTGATGCCACAAAGATCTTCGTCTTCGTCGAGCTCATCCACGAGGCACATGGTCATGTCTACCGCTCCTCCGAAGTCCCATGTCCACGCGCATTCATTCGCTTCGCAGACATCTTCGTGAAGTTCGTATAGGGTGAGGTTCTTCTTGATTTCGAGCTTTCCGTCTTTTGCGAGGGCCTCAATCAAGGCCTCCTCGTCTTTGATCGGCTTGCCGTTATACCAGTATTGGGGCACGGCCTTTTTGCTTTTGACAGCCATTTCTGCCTCCTTTCTCATTTGGATCCCCGCTCCCGAAGCCAGGAGTCGATAAGCGGGAAGTCGTCGTTCTCGTCGTAGATCCTGATGACGATGTCGTAGGCCCCTTTATCCGGGCCGGGGATTCCGATGTCCTCGGTTTTGGCGCATCTGCGCAATGCGCCGAGGATCGTCTTCATCCTGTGATTGTCCTCCGCGTATTCGTCGACCGCTTCCCTGTGGGACGCCTCGACGGATCGGAGGTTCGTTAGCTCAAGGAGGAGGGAACGTATGACTCCGGCGATTTCGCGGAATTCCCTGACGTCCTTTTTCCTGCATTCCAGGCATTCGACGTCGATCTCGCCCCTTTCGGCGGCGTCGACGACGCTTTGGATGATCTTGGCGTTGGCTTCCAGGATCCTGACGGCTTCTTCCGGTTTCATCATTTCTTCTCCTTTCGCTTGAAGACTTCCAGGCGGTGGTATCGGACGCACCGTTCATTCATTTGACCCCCGATGTATCCGGGAAGGCCCTTGGCTTTCTTCTTCAGGCCATATCCGGCTCTGTCCCATTGCGCCTCGGTCCGCCAGACCTCGGAGCTGCAGAACAGCGGGTCCCTTATCATCGAGTCGTGGCGGCGGACCTTCGTGATCTCGTCGCGGATCTCCTTACTCCACATCGCCTTCGCTCCCTTCCAGCTTTATCGATTCCCGGATTCCCCAGAGGATGTCGGCCGCGGCCTCGAGCTCCTCCTCGGTCCAGGGTTTGGATCTCGCGAATTTGACGGGATCCATCGCGAAGCGGCCGTTCTGCTCGGCCTTGGAGGGATCCTTGGCCGTCCTTTGGGCAGCCAGTAGCAGCGCCTGGAGCTCTTCCTCGCTGAATCCCTCGATGACTTTCAGGATTTTCTCCGGATCCGTTTTCTTCGGATAGATATCCACGAATTCAGCAGCGGCGTCCGACGGTCGGATGACCGGCGGCGCCTTTACTCTCTTCTCTTTGCTCTTGAGGGGATTAGAAGAAGATTCATCTTCATTAAGGGGAGTTTCATGTTTTTGGACATGGGCGTTCATTTGTCCGTCATTCGGTGGACAAATGACTTCCCCTTCGTGGACAATAGGCGGACAAATGTCCTCGCTTTGTCCTTCTTCTGTCTCTTGCTCGTCCTCCGAGGTCAGAGAGCGGACCCTTCCTCGGTATTTCCGCTTCATCCTGGCGGATCTCGAGTCCTGGCCGAAGAGCTCGTCGGCCAAAATGACCTCGATCGCCCCGTCTTCGTGGACGGCGATGATCCTCTCGTCGATGAGCATCCGATAGGCCTTCTTCCAGGAGGACTTTATCTCCTCCGGGTCGCTGGAACGGATGCCGCAGAGGGCCATGAGCTGCTCTTCCGTATAAGCCCTGTCCTTTGCCCTCAGGAGGATTCCTTGGGCGGCCGTCGATTCGGTCAGGATGACGAAGTAGATCATCGTCGCGTAAGCGGGTATCGGCTGCATCTCGCTGAAGATCAGCTTCCATCCCGTCGCGTCGAAGGTGTCTTCGTAGAGCTTCGAGTAATAGAAGTACTCGTTGTTTTCTTTCTTCATTTCGTTTTCTCCCTTATTTTTCGTCGGCGATATCGGCAAAGCTGCTGGTCGCCTTGTTGAACGAGGCCTTGATGATCCCGGTTTGCCCCTCGCGGTTCTTGGCCACGATGATCTCGGATTTCGAGACCGTGGATTGGGGCCCCGCCTTGTCGAAGTAGTCCGGACGGTGGACGAAGACCACGACGTTGGCGTCCTGCTCGATGTTGCCGGACTCCCTGAGGTTGTCCATCGTCGGGCGGTCGTTTCCGGTGCCGCGGTTGACTTGGGACAGAAGGACGATGGCTATCCCCAGCTTGTTCGCCAGGCGCTTGAGGCCTCCCGTCTGGATTCCGATCTCGCGGTCCCTGGTAAGGCCCCTCTGATTGGTTGACATGAGCTGAAGGTAATCGATGAACGCCACCTTCAATCCAGGCCTCCTGGCCTTGAGCCTGGTTATCGCGGCGGAGATCTCCTCGTAGCCGGAGAGCCTGTCGGTCAGCCACATGGGCGTGGATCCGACCTTGGCGGCGGCCCCTTTGAGGATCTCGAGCTCCTTCTGGCTCGCGAATCCGGAGACCATCTTCTCAGTGGTGACCATCGACTCGTTGGAGAGGATCCTCTTCATGTTCGAGGAATTGGACATCTCCAGTGAAAAGTAGGCTATCTCCGCCCCGGACTTGGCGGCGGCGTAGGCCGAATGGACCGCGAAGGCCGACTTGCCCATCGAGGACTTGCCGGCGATGACGATGAGCTGCCCCGGCTGCCAGCCGTGGGTGAGCTTGTCGAGCCCGATCAGGCCGGTCGTGGCCCCGATCAGGCCGTTCTTGGACGATTCCTTGGCGGCGATGACCTCCTCCAAAGCGGACTCGGCGGCATCCTTGGCCGTCATGAACGCCTCGGTGGAGTTGCCGTCGCAGATCTCATTGACCTTGGAGCGGACGGTCTCCGAGAAGGATTCCCATCCGTCGGATTTCGCGGAGATCTCGTCGAAGGATCCGGCGACCCTCCTGCATGCCAGTATCAGGGTCCTGGCGACGGAGGCGTTCTTGATGAGCTTGACGTGGTGCTCGAAGGTCCAGTCGGGGTTTATCGGCGTCGAATCGACGCAGGTATAGACGAATTCCTGGGTCACCGTCGACGACATGCCCTTGGAGTCGAGCTCGACCGCCAGCGTCTGGGCGTCGAATTCCCCTCCCCTCCCGTGGATGGCGAGCATCGACTGGAAGATCACGGCGCACCTGGAATCGGTGAAGTCGCTTTTGGACAAGGCCCCGCAGACGATGCTGGGGCCCACGTCGTTCGCGACGAGGCAAGCACCGATCAGCGCCCTCTCCAATTCCGGATAGCCGGGGAGGACCAGCGTTTTCTTCTCTGTTTGATCTGGCATCACCGCATCCCCCTTTCCCGCTTCCAAAGCCATTTCATGTAATCCGCGGCGACCTGCTGCTTCCGGTTCCTGACGTCCCATTTCGATATGAAGTCGAAGGGCCCGACGTGGGTTCCGTCCGCAAAGCGGATCGTCGCCTTCTTCTTGGCGTAAAGGCCGACGCTTACCTCCACCTTGACGACCTCGAGGCGCAGCTTCTCCTTCCTCGGGAAAGAGATCCTGTTGCCCTGTTCATCGAATCGGTAGAAGTTGACCCAAACGGTGAAGACGTTCTCCTCGTTCTTAGGCATGGCGGAGAGCCCTCCTTTCGCGGCTGTCGAAGATCTTCCCCGGGATCGGGAAGCAGACGCATCTGGCCCTGACCCCGACGACGACGGATCCGTTCCTGAAGTCGTGGAGCCCGCCGAAGAGCGTGTACTTGCCGCCGATGACGACGGAATTGTCGCCGCCGCCGGCGTTGTTGTTGTTGAGTTTGACCAGGACATAGCACCTGGTCGCTGTCTTGCAGACGAAGGCCTGCCCCTTCTCCATCTCCGGGAAAAGGCAAGGGCTTATGGCGGAGTCCATGTCCTCCCTGGTTATGCCGAAGGCGCGGAGGATCCTGCATTCGGAATCCTTCCGGAAGTCGACGTCGGCGAAGCTCTCCGGGGATAGGACGATGCCCTGCGAATAATCGCTTTTATCCATGGCGGCGCCCTCCTTCCTCCCTCGGATCCGGAGAGGCCGGTAAGGGATCCCCGGCCCCTCCTTTCCGCATCGAGGCCAGTTGGGATGGCCTGAGACGGTAGATTATGGCGTCCCCGACGTCGTGGAAGCCGACCAGGTCCTCCTGGTCCCTTCTTGTCAGGGATCGCAAGCCCGACCCGCCGCTGAGCGGCCTGCAGATCAGGACCGGCCCGAGGATGATCTCCTGCGGGTTCCCGGCGCAGTCGGTCTCGGCGGAGTATGCGGCGGAGTCCTCGACGAAGTATTTGCCGTTGACGGCCCCCTCCTCGTCGCAGCAGAAGACGTACGGCTTTCCGTCGACGTACCTCACGGGGTATTCGACGTAATCGACGCCCAACACGGCGGCGAATGAGCGGAAATCGTCCTCGACGGAGACGACGGAGGCGTTGCCGTTTTTGATAAGCACGCAGTTAATCTTCTTCATTTGGAGGATCCTCCGTAGTAATGGGTCTCCCCGACTTCCTTGTCGAAGAGCCTCTCGTTGACGATGACGTCGAGGATGGCGAGGACGGTGGCGAATCGCCAGTCCAGCTCCCATCCTATGTGGCGGCGGAAAAGCTCGGAGTAGAGCTCCGGGGCCTCTTCCTTGACTTTGTCCAGGAAGCCGACGATGTCCGGGTATCCGTACCTTTTGCAGATCGTCTCCCCGGCTATGGCTTTGGCCTTCTCCCTGGATCCTTTGTCGATGAGGGAATCCAAGGCGGCCTCGAAGTCCTTTTCGGCCGTCTCGGCGGAGAAGTATTGCGTCCTGCCGTAGGCGCATCCGAGGAAGAACCTCTCGTCGTCGCTGCCGACGTAGTAGGTCCTGCGGATCTCGGGGTCGTCCTCCTGGCGGTCGAGCATATACGGCCCCAAGCCGCCGACGCAGAATATGGCCTGCCTCGTTATCACGAGGGTCTCCTCGTAATGCCTTCCGGCGAAGTCGAAGCGGTCCTTCCTGCTCTGGACGATGGTGAAGCCGTCCTGAAAGAGGCGCCTTTTGCGCTGCTCGATGATGTCCTTTACGTTGACGATCATTGTGGGTCCTCCTCAATCCCGGCCACGTCCTTGAGTCTTTCTATTTTGCGGATTTCCCCGGATGGCTCATTATGTGAAGGAAACTCGAACGATTCCATCGACGCGGCCATTGAGAGAACGCTCAAATCCTCTTCGGAAGGGAGTCGATGAAAAAGAATGGGCTTGCTTCCCGGCTTTTTCGCGATATAGAGACGATTCGCTTGAACAAAGGCTCTGTAGAAGATCTTCAACTGCCGGTTGTAGACCTTGTAGAAAAACTCGTATATCTCAGCAAGCTCGATAAGCTCGTCTTCTGTAGTGAAGACACACAAATGCCCTTTGTTGGGGCCCGAAACGAAGACTTTGACAGGGTTGTCAAAATCGCCGAGGTAGGTGGTGAGGTAATAGGCCGCGATCTGGTGGGCCAGCTCCCTGTGTTTACGATGGGTTCGGAAGACTCGCCATTCTCTGACGGAATCGCACAGTTCCTCCTCGGTCATCGCCAGTTTGGCAAGGATCTTCTTAAGCTGATTTTTAGCGGCTTCCCTCTCGCCTTCATAGGGTGTGTCCTCAATAACGGCGCGAAGGTTTTTGGCGATCTGCTCGTAGTTCCGGCTCATTGTTGGTCCCCTTTCTCGGCAAGCTCGACGCAACCGGCGTCGAACCATCCTTTTCCCTCAAGGCGGAAACACCATGTCCCGCATATTTCCTTCGGTTCGTCCAGGACGAGGAAGAGCCTCCCGGCGTTGTGCTCCGCCTCAAAGCAATCGTAGAGGCGGACTTTATCGCCCTTGCGGATCTTCGCTAGGTTGGCCATAGCCCTCTTCTCGCGAACTCTCTTGATTTGTAAAGCTTTGTTAGTCATTTTGGCTTTCCTCCGAGTGGTCGGCGAAGATCACCAGGTTGTCCCGGTGATCGCCGAAGGCCTTGACCTCGAAGATCGGCTCGGCCTTGTGTTTGATGAAATAGCGCCTGGCGGGGTTGCCCGCGTAATCTCCCTCTAGCTCTTCTTGGAGCTGGTTGAGGGTCACGACGTAGGCGAGTCCAGGGCCCTGCTTGCCGTGGATGTCCACGAAGCCGTGGCTCAATAGATCCTGATCGACGGATCCGTCGGCGTTGAGCTTGACGAGGATGACCTGCTTACGGGCGATCATCTCCTTGGATAGGTGCTTGCATTCGTTATTGACGATGTTAATCAGCTTCTGTTTCATTTTCTGCCTCCTCCAAAAGCTTTCTTTGCTCTTCGATCTCAGCCAGGCGCCGGTCATGGGCAGCGGCTCTCTCCGGATCCTTCTTCTTCTCGAATTCGACGAACTGGCGGAAAAAAGAAAGGTCGTAGACCAAGCCGGTGGCGAAGATCTCGGCATCCTCACTGATCCTGGATTCTTGATTGGTACTCATAATTGTGTTTTTTCTCAACTCCGTAGGGAAAAGAAAAGCACTTGAAACCGTTTTGAATCAAAAGCGACGTCAAGTGCGATTGCTGCTTTGGCTATAGTGTTTGCCCTCATCGATGTTTTTCCATTAAGAAAACCGCTCAATGTGGCTGGATCCACGCCGATGAGCTTTGCAAAATCAGATTCGGTGTAACCAGAGGCTTTTATTGCTCCTCTGAGCTCACGATGATCGAAATCCGACGGAGTGATGTTTTTGATCTGGCCGTCCATTTTTTTGATTTTGTCCTCCTATTAAAAGATTCTATTTCGCGTTGAGTTTTTTCTCAACTGAATAAATGATAATGTGCTAATTTGGAAAAAACAATAAAATTTGGAAAAAAATAAAAAATGTTTGCGGAAAACCATTGAGATTATTAAAATCTCCAAGGAGGATTAATCATGACAATTTCGATAGGGAAGCGGCTTTCCGAAGCAATGGCCGCTAAAAAGATGCGCGCCTATGAGTTATCAAAGATTACAGGCATATCCGCGTCTAACATCTGCAATTATAGAAAAGATAAATATTCACCAAAAAGCGACAATATCGCAAAACTGGCAAAAGCTCTCGGCGTAACCGAATATTGGCTTTTAGGGTTCGATGATAAGGGAGAAGGAGGCGTTGAAACGACGAAATCTAGGGTCTTGCAGCTCATCGACGGTTTATCAACGGATGAGCTTGAGAAAATAGAAAGATTCATTGTTCACGTTATCCTGGATGAATAAAAAGACCCGGATGATTCAGATCCGAGTCACGCCAGCTCAATGAGTACCAATCAAAAAGGAGGCAACACAATTATATGAGAATCCAGAAGGAAATCAAAAGGGTCGTCCTTTATCTTCGCTATAGCTCCGACAGGCAGCAGGAGACCTCGATTGAAGGCCAGGACGACGTCTGCAGCCATTTTTGCGAATTCAACGGATACGAAATCGTAGGCCGTTACATCGATCGCGCCGTATCGGCCAGAAAAGACGTCAAGAAGAGGAAGGAATTCCTCCGGATGATCGACGACGCCAAGCATGGCCTTTTCGACGCAGTCGTGGTCTATAAGCTCGATCGCTTTTCCAGGGATCAATTCACTACGGCCATTTACACGAAGACCTTGACGGATGCGGGCGTGGCCATAATCTCCGCCTCCGAGAACCTGAACAACTTCGCTAACGATGGAGGGATGTCCTCTTTCATGATCGGTGTCATGAACGCCTTCGCCGTCTATTATTCCGACGAGCTTTCCCAAAAGGTATCCAGGGGAATGAGGGTCGCTGCGGAGAAATGCCAGTACAACGGCGGATTCGTTCCCATTGGCTATAAAATCGTTGAGAAACGGTACGTCGTCGACGAGGAGAAAGCCCCCATCGTCAGAAGAATCTTCTCGGATTACGTCTCTGGCGTCCCTATGATCGAGATCGTCCGGAAATGCAAAGAAGACGGCGTCAAGCTCTCCAAGCAAGGCCTTGAGCATCTTTTGGTTAACGAGAAATACATCGGCGTCTACAAATTCGGTGACATCCGGGTCGAGGACGGCATCCCCGCCTTGATCGATAAGGATCTCTTCCTAAAGGCGAAGGAACTTATCTCTAAAAGAAGCATCGGGCCCCGCGGAAGGAACGGCGGATCCAACCAGTCTTATCTTCTTACCGGGAAGATCTATTGCGGCGAATGCGGATCCCCCATGACCGGGGTATCGCATCGCGGAAGGAATGATAAGTACCACTACTATTCCTGCAGCATGAAGCAAAAAGGGCAATGCCAGAAGCGGATGGTCCGCCAGGACATGATCGAGGAGCTCGTCCTGGATGAGTCGATGGATCTTTATCGGGACGAAGATCTCAAAAGGCTTTTCGTCTCCACGTTCACGAAGGTTTTCTCCAAAATCATGAAGGGAACCGTGGACGAGAGGTCCGCCCTCGAGGCGAGGATCCGGAGATTGGAGGATCAGAAGAGAAAAGCCCTGGATGCAATCATCATGAACCCGGAAATCGGCAACGAGCTCCGAGCCAGGGTAGACGAGTACAATGTTGAAATCGTCTCCCTTCAAAGGAAGCTCGAGGCCCATTCAAGGAACCTCGAGACACTTAAAGTCGATGAGGAGCTCGTCCAGGAGTTTTTGGATTCCGTATTCCTCGAAGGGAAAACGGATGAAGCGACGAAGAAAAGGATCATTGATTCCCTTGTCCAGAAGGTCACCGTCTGGGACGGCGGCCATGTGGAGATCATTTTCAACGTCCTCAAGGCCCCTGTCCTTGCCGAAATCGAAAAATCGCCCGTTCTGGGCGACTTCTCGCACCTCCTCCGAGAGGATGGTGTGTATAACTCTACAGTGGTGGACCGTGAGGGACTCGAACCCGCGACCCGCTGATTAAGAGTCAGCTGCTCTACCAACTGAGCTAACGGTCCATGGCCCTCGATTTGAGGGCTTG
>ONFU01000021.1 GCA_900317165.1 uncultured Erysipelotrichaceae bacterium | reverse complement strand
ATGATGAGCCAAGAACCAACTAGGTTAACGAGCAATCCCGAAATGGCATAACCGATGATTCCGCCGAATAACGTCGGGGAAAGATAGAGGTTCTTCCCAAGGTTTCCATGGGATAAATCGATTTCCTCGTTGAAGTAACGGAAATCGGTCGGGGAGCCTTTGTCGAGGTTTCCGATATAGGCGAGGAAAACGATGGTTCCGACAAAAGCGATGAGGATGCCGAAGAAAATGCGGATTCTCGAAAAGCCTTGGGCCATCAATTTATGACGGAGGATGATCGACACCCCAAGGAAAAGGAAGAAGGCCGTGATGAAATATAGACCCACGCTTCCAAAAACATAAACGACCCCATAGGCCAAGCCATAAAGATGGGTCCCTGGGGAAATCGCGATGAGGGCGAAGAAAAGAATCAGGATGACGCCAAAGGCGGTCAACGCCGGTTCGAAGGTAAATTGTTTTTTCTCTTTCTTCTTCATCGTAGCGGGTAAATTATAGACCAATAATCCTTAGGATTAGAGATGGTTTGGACCCATTTTTAGACAATGTATAAAAAAGAGGACCCTAGAAGCGATTTTATCGCTTACTAGATCCTCGTTTTAGATTACTTGGCTTCTAGGATTAAGGGAAGAACCATCGGGTCGCGCCCGGTCAAACGCCTGATGAGCCTGCCGCATTTCTCGAAAACGACCTGCTTGACTTCATCGATCCCGGATTCGGGGTTCTGCAGTTCCTCATCGACGGAGGCAAGGAGCATTTTGGTGACGTCGCGAACTAGGAGATCCGCTTCTTTCCCAAAGACCAAACCCTTCATTTGGATGTCAGGGGTCGATACGATTTTCCTCGATGACATCGAAACGGTTAAACCAAGGAGAATGACGCCGTCCCCAAGCTTTTCCCTATCGGCAAGGACAAGGGAGGAGACGTCTCCCGCGACCGAGCCATCGATCATGATATCGCCGTGGGGGATGCCCTCATTGAATAGCCTTGCTCCCGAGGAATCGATGAGGATGGAATCGCCGTTTGAAGGGACAAAGACATTGCGGTGATTGAGGTTGATACCCATCGATAAGGCGAGCATCGCATTGGCAAGCAAGTCCTTGTATAGGCCTTTGACGGGGATGTAATACTTCGGCTTAAGAAGGCTTGCCATCATCTTAAGATCCTCTTCCGAGGCGTGCATGCGAAGGAACTTCTTCTTGTTGATGATCTGCACGTGGCAGCCGGAGCGATAAAGCTCATCCGCGGCATCCGTGTATTCGATTTCGGTGTTGTCGTTGCTCATCGAAGCCATGATAAAGGTATCGTCTAACTTCAATCTGATGCGCCTATCCTCGTTTTCTCCGGTAGCCAAAAGGGCGATTTTGCGGAAGAGCCTTTCGCCGAATCCCATCATGAGGATGACGGTATCTTGGTCGCGGAGGCGGAGGACATCCTCCAAAGAGGCGAAGTTGCTTCTTGGAATATCAAGCTCCCCACAGGATTGGAGGACATCGATGGTCGATTTGACGGATTCGTCGTAGAAAACGACCTTCTTGGAATAGCGGACGCAAAGGGAGATGACCTCGCTCACGTTATATAAATCGTTGCTGAACAAGGAAACGAATATACGGCCAGGGGCGTTTTTGAATGTTTCCTCGATATGGGGGGTGAGCTTATAAAGGGGAGCGGTATAACCTGGGCGGCCCGCATATACGGATTCGCTAAGAAGGGCGAGGGTCGGGTGTTCAGCGATCTTCGCCAAGGCGTTCATGTCGTTAAGATAGCTAGGAACCGCGGCGTTTTCGATGACGTAGTCACTGGTGAAAACGATGCTTCCCAAGCTTGTTTCTAGGCAGATACCACTGCTTCCCGCGATGTTATGGGCCGTATGGAAGAAATGGATGCGGTGGCCGGCGACGATAAAATCGCTGGTCGGCTCCACCGTATGCATATCGTAAACAGATGGGTCTTTATGGATATGGGTGGTGAACATCTCAAGCATCTTGAGGGAGATCTTCGAACCGTAAATGGGCGCAGGGGCGGACTCATAAATATAGGCTAGTCCTCCTATGACATCGTCATGCCCATGCGAAAGCAAATAGGCTTTGATGCGGCTTTTGTTTTCGACTAGATAATCGAAACGGGGGATGACGTAATCGACGCCAGGCAAAGTCTTGTCCGGGTCGCGAAGACCGCATTCTATAACGAAGATGTCGTCATTGATCTCGACGCAAAAACAGTTTTTGCCCTCTTCATCAAGGCCGCCTAATCCAACGATTCTGATTCTATCATCCATAAACACACCTCAAAGTAATCCCATTTCTATAAACGTCGCTTTGATGGCTAGATTATAGCAAGTTTTTCCCTAAGGGAAATAAAAAAGAAAAAGAAAGCGGTTTTATGGGCTTATTATCAATATAAATCCAAGGAAGCGAAGGGGAAATAATCCTCCAAGCGCCTTAATTCCAGATGTCTTCCTTCCATAACGGCATAGCTCGCGGGCTTTTCTTCCTTTGGGAAAGAGACGGAACCGGGATTCAAATAGACCACCCCATCCCTTTTTTGGAGCATTGGGACATGGGTATGGCCAAACATCAGGATATCCCCGCGTTGGACCTCAAGAAGGTCGGAAGTGAGCAAATCCCCATGGACGAGGTCGCAACGGAGGCCGTTTATCTGCAATACGCGCGAATCCTTCAAATCGAATTTAAGGAGGGTCTCATCGATACGGGAATCGCAATTGCCGCGGATCCCGATGATTTTCGAGGCGAAACGATTGAGGATTTCGCAGGTTCCCATCGGATCATAATCGGAAGGAACCCCGTTTCGAGGGCCATTATAGAGATAATCTCCTAAAAGAAGGATGGAATCAGGACGGTAAATCGAGAAAAGATGGGCAAGCTTTTTGGCCACGAGAAGGCGTCCATGGATATCGCTGGCAATGATGATTCGCATATCGGCCTCCTTTTTCTCAATAAAATAATAACTTTAGATAAGCAGTTTTTGTAGATGAGGGAAAAGAAAAAGCGTCAAGAATCCGTTCCTGACGCTTCTTCAATGTTTTTTTTAGTCGAGGATTTCCCTGGTGGAAACAAGATCGGCACCAGTCCCAGCGATATCCTTAACGATGACATCGCCAATGTAAACTGGAGGAACAATCGAAGTTTGGTTGACGATTTCCATAACTTTAAAAATCATGTTTTTTGGAATCGCAACATTCGTTTTGACAGGGCAAACGCGTAATTGTTTGGAGGCGATTTTCACGGTTGAGGTCACCGTTCTTCTTGGATCTGTCACTTCCTGTTTCCCGTATTCGACGCCCCTAAGGCATTTGTTCCCCGTAACGTTAAGATCATCGTCGACCGTGAGTTGGCAGCCGTTTGGGCAAATGATGCAAGTAAGGGTGGTAGCCATTATTTGACCTCCTTGGGCTCGGTAGAAACCACTATTTTACCTTGGTTGGAAACTAGTAGATTTCTAGGAATATTAACAATTTCCATTTCACTCGGTATTATCGCTTGTTTATATATCTTTTTGAACGGAGTTCCGTTGAGTGAGAAGACAATATAAACGTTTTTCATCGGCTTCCTGACGCGGAATTTGAAGGTGATTTTTTCATCTTCGTCGGTCAGCTCGATTCTTCCGGGAACGACATAGCCGACCCCTTCTCCTGCTTCCGTGAGGATAAGGTTATCGCTCTTTTTGAGTTTGCCCTCGATATATTCCGCGGCGGCTTCGCCTGCCACTCGTCCTTCAGCAACGACGTAATCGACAAGGTCATGGACGTGGAGAACGTTACCGCAAGAGAAGATGCCTTCGATTTCTGTTTCCATTTTTTGGTTGACAACCGAACCCCTACTTCTAGATTGGGGGATTCCAAGGTTATCGAGTAGTCCATTATTAGGAATTAGGCCAACGGAAAGAAGCAAGGTATCGACTTCGAATCGCTTCTCCGTTCCCTTGATTGGACGGAAGGAGGAATCGACTTCCGAGATCTCAATCGCCTCGAGCCTACTTCTTCCGATCGTCTTGGTTACGGTATGGGAAAGATAAAGAGGGATATCGAAATCTTTTAGGCATTGTTGAATATTGCGGTTAAGCCCGTTGCTATAGGGCATGAGCTCAGCAACGCCAAGGACTTTGGCCCCTTCTAATGTCATACGTCTAGCCATGATCAAGCCGATATCGCCAGAACCGAGGATAAAGACGCGCTTTCCGACCATATAGCCGTAATCATTTAGGAAAAGCTGAGCTTGTCCGGCGGTGACCACTCCCGATGGACGGTCTCCAGGAATTCCGATCGCGCCTGCGTTTCTTTCATAGCAACCCGCGGCCATGATGATGGCTTTAGCTTGGATTTGGGTTACGCCATCTTCCGCGGAGGAATAGGTGACTACCTTATCCTTGCTAATGTCGGTTACGAAGGCATTGAGTTTGTAATCAATATGCCTTTCCTCGACTTGTTTTACGAAACGGGTGAGGAATTCGGGGCCCGTGAGTTCTTCGTTGAATTCATGTAGGCCAAATCCATTATGGATGCATTGATTGAGTATACCGCCAAGGAAAGCGATCCTCTCAAGGATCAAAATGTCCTTAACGCCCTTATCGTAGGCCGCGACTGCGGCGGATAATCCGGCGGATCCACCGCCGATGATAACCAAATCGCGCCTTTCCATTATTTGCTCTCCCTTTCAAGGATAATGCTTCCTTCGTGTTCGTATTCGATTTCCATTGGGGATTTGCCCGTGGCTTTGGCTATTAGCCATAAAACCTGGCTTTGGCAGAAGCCGCCTTGGCATTTGCCAAACCCGGCGCGCGTCCTTTTCCTTACGGCCCTAATCGTGGTCGCGGGGAGGGAACGAGACAAAACATCGTTGATTTCCCCGATGGAGACCTGTTCGCAATTGCAGATGATCGCCCCATATTCAGGATGGTCTTTGACGAAGGCCTTCCTTTCCTCGATATCCATCTTAAGCGGATGGACATAAGGTTTGATGCGCGGGTTCCAATTATCTTTCTTCTTGGCCTTGAGGATTGGGGCCACGAGTTCATCGGCGACATAACGTCCGATGGCAGGCGAAGAAACTAGACCCGGGGATTCGATTCCCGCGACGTTGATGAATTTGGGTTCGCTCTTCGCCGGTTCGATGATGAAATCGCCGGTTGAGGGGGTGGCCCTGCACCCAGCGAAGATGCGGATTTGCTGATTGAAGGGGATTGAGGGCACCATGTTGAGGGCTTGGGCCTTAACATCCGCGAGGGTTGGTGAATCGGTGGACATATCCTCTTTGTCATCGACGAATTCGGAACTTGGTCCGACAAGGTAATTCCAGGCGCTGGTCATCGTCACGAGGATGCCTTTGCCCTTTTCGCTAGGAAGAGGGAAGAGGACGTGGTTGACGAAGCCTTTGCCAAAATGGTCCAAAACGTAATACTCGCCTTTGCGAGGACGGATATACCAATCGATCGGTTCGATCATCTTGGCGATTTCCTCGGCGAAAAGGCCCGCGCAGTTGACGACGACTTCGGCCTCATATTCGTTCTTATTGGTCTTAACGAGGAAATGGCCATCTTTCTTAGAAATCGAGACGACCGACTCGCGCAAAACGAGCTCAACGCCATTATCAAGGGCGTTTTCCATCGCGTGGGCGGTTAGCTCGAAGGGGTTCACGACCCCGGCGGTTGGGCAAAGCAAGGCGCCGGTGACGCATTTATTGATGTTTGGTTCCATGGAAAGAACCTCTTCGCCGGTTAACATTTTTGTCGGAACGCCGTTTTGTTTGGCTCTTTCTTCCAAAACGAAAAGCTTTTCCCTTTGTTTTTCATCAAGGGCGACGTTCATCGAACCGACTTGTTCGAATTCGACGTCGAGTTCCTCGCATAACTTAGGGAACATCCTATTCCCTTCGACATTGAAACGGGCTTTTTTCGTGCCTGGAACTGGATCGTCGCCCGAATGGACGATCGCCGAATTGGCTTTCGAGGTCCCATCTCCGACATCAGGTTCCCTCTCGATGACGAGGGTCTTTAACTGATATGCCGAAAGATAACGAGCGACGAAGCAGCCGATTGCGCCGGCACCGATGATTATTACGTCTTTCATAGCCCCAATAATTTACCATAAAAGCTAAGCTTTTCCTATGCACAATAATTGCTTTCTTGTAAATAAATCCCTTCTCTTCGATAATTTTGCTGATATGAAAATCAAGCTTGACCAAGAAGAGAGGAAAGACTTCCTCAATTACCTAGAGAATATCTACCAAAACGAGGAAAGGGATGAGGCCCTTAACGATTTGCTGACTCTTGATGGCAAAGTCTTCAAGGGGAATGTTTCGGGGAATCCTAGCCTTGACGAAGCTCTGGCCTCCACTTGTTTTTCCTTATACGAGGACCCGCTAGATAAGGAGGCGGATATCGCGTTTTATTACGATGAATACCTGCCCTTTTTAGCAAAGCAAAGGACTCTTTATGAGACCTCTTTCCTTTCTTCCTTACCCTATTTCCGTTTGCTCAACGGGCTAGAAAACAAAAAGAAAGGGACGATATCGTTTGAAAAAGTGACCTATGAGCCTTATCAGATTTTCCTTTCCGATGATAGAGTCAAGGAGGAAGGTTTATCTTCCTTTACCCCAATCGGGGCCTTCAGGGAAAGAGTCTCTTATCCGGCAATTAAGAAAAAGGGAAGGATATGGATGAGCCTTATCCCCCATGAGATCAACACGATGGCTAAGCCCTTCTCCGCCTTTAAGGGCCATGTCCTCCTTTATGGCTTAGGAATCGGCTATGCCGCTTATGAAGCAAGCGAGAAAAGCGATGTAACCAAAGTGACGATCGTCGATAACGACCATAACGTCATCGCCCTTTTCAAAGAATTGATGCTTCCTCTTTTCCCCCATAAGGAGAAAATCGAGATTATCGAAGGCGATGCCCTTGAATTCGCATCCAAAACCAAAAACAAGCAAACTTACGAAGTCCTCTTCGCCGATTTATGGCATGATGGGATGGACGGCCTCCCCCTATACGCTTCCTTGATCAGGAACGAAGGCAACGCGAAAAGGAATTTCTATTGGGTCGAAAACGACATCCTCGAATATTATTCGCGTCTATACATTCGTTATCTTCTCTCCATTTTTGAGGATGACCGCGATTTCAGGATGGCCGCTAACGATTATGGTTCAGAGGTCGCCTCAATTTTCATCTCCTTAAGTGAAAGCGATAAGAACAAGACCCTATCTTCCATCAAAGCCATCATGGATGAATTCAAAATCGAATCCTTGAGGAAAAACATCGCTTCCTCGGTCGCCCTTAACCTTCCTTAATCATCTTCTTATATAGAAAAAACCTCGGTTGACCCGAGGTTTTTAGTTTAGCTTAGTTGCGTTTTCCGCCTGGACGCTTATCGCCACGCCTATCGCCATGACGGTCTCCGCCATGGGGACGGTCGTTACGCCTATCGTTTCCACGTGGACGTTCCGGACGGTCCGGACGTTCGACATAGCCTTCTGGCTTATCGAGGAATTCGCGGTGGCTGACCTTGACTTTGCCTTGGTCATCGATGCCGATGACAACGACTTTGAGGGTATCACCGACGTTGACGACGTCGCTAACCTTCTCAACGTAATTCCAGGCAAGGCGGGTGACGTGGCAAAGGCCATCGGTATCGCCGAAGAGGTTGACGAAGGCGCCATAATCCTCAACGCGGGTGACTTTGCCTTCGAAGATTTCGCCGACTTTGGCTTCCCTGACGATATCGTCGATCATGGCCTTGGCCTTCTCGAGGACCTCTTTGTCCTTATGGTAGATGGTGATGGTGCCATCGTCTTCGACATCGATCTTGGCCTGGTCGCAGGAAGCGACGATGCCTTGGATGGTTTCGCCGCCTTTGCCGATGACTTCGCGGATCTTCGCGGGGTCAATCTTGAAGGTGACCATCTTCGGCGCGTATTTGGAGACTTCTGGACGTGGGGCTGGGATGCAGGCTTTGATGGCTTCGCGGATTTCGGCGCGGGCTTTGTTAGCCTGGGCAAGGGCTTCCTCTAAGACTTCACGGGTGACGCCGTGGATCTTGATGTCCATCTGAAGGGCGGTGATACCTTTTTCGGTACCGGCGCATTTGAAGTCCATGTCGCCGAAATGGTCTTCGAGGCCTTGGATATCGGTGAGGATGGTGTAATGGTTGGTCTTCTTATCCGGGGAGCGGGATGGGTCATCGGTGATCAAGCCCATGGCGATACCGGAGACGATGCCTTTGATGGGGACGCCAGCGGCCATAAGCGACATGCAGTTAGCGCATAAGGAGGCTTGGGAAGAGGAACCGTTGCTCTCGACTACGTCAGCGACGCAGCGGATGGTATAGGGGAATTCCTCGACGGAAGGAAGGACGTAGGAGAGGGCGCGCTCACCGAGTTTGCCATGTCCGATCTCCCTTCTTCCTGGGCTGCCCATTCTGCCGATTTCACCGACGGAATATGGCGGGAAGTTATAGTGATGCATGAAGCGGCGCTCGGTCTCGGTGGTGAGGTCATCGATTAGTTGGACGTCGCTTAGAGGCCCGAGGGTGGTCGTGCCGATAACCTGGGTCTGTCCGCGGGTGAACATGGCTGAACCATGAGCGCGGGGGAGGAGGTCGACTTGGCAATCAAGCGGACGGATCTCATCGACCTTACGGCCGTCTGGACGGCGCTTCTCCTCGATGATTTCGCGTCTGACTTCGTCAGCGACCATCTTCTCGAGGATGTTGTTGACCATGAGCATGGTCATCTTCTCTTCGTGCTCGTCTTCGTATTCCTTAGCCTCGAACTCATCGGTGATCTGCTTGCGGAGGGCGTCGATCTTATCCTGCCTTTCGAGTTTATCGAAGGTGGAGACGGCCGCTGGCATCTTGTCGCCGATTTCGTCATAGATGTGCTTGACGACTTCGGGGGTCGGGTTGAAGAGGACGATTTCCCTCTTGGGTTTGCCGATTTCCGCGATGATCTTCTTCTGGAAACGGCAGAGTTCCTTGATGGCTTCGAAACCGAACATGATGGCATCGAGCATCTCGGATTCTGGGACTTGGGCGGCCCCGGCCTCGACCATCATGATGGCTTCTTCGGTACCGGCGACGGCGAGGTCGATATCGGAAACCTTGCGTTGCTCATCGGTTGGGTCGATGATGAGTTCTCCGTTGACCCTGCCGACATAGACGCCGGCGACTGGACCATCGAAGGGGATATCGGAAGTGCATAGGGCTAGGGAAGCTCCGAGCATTCCGGTCATTTCTGGGGTGTTGTCCGGATCGACGCTCATGACGGTGGCGACGATTTGGACTTCGTTGCGGAACCCTTCGGCGAACAAAGGACGGATGGGGCGGTCGATAAGACGGGCGGCAAGGGTCCCATGCTCTCCTGGGCGTCCTTCCCTGCGGAGGAAGGCACCGGGGATGCGGCCTACGGCATAATGCTTTTCTTCATAGTTGACGGTGAGGGGGAAGAAATCTCCTTCCTTGGGTTCATCGGCGCAGCAGGCGGTCGCTAAGACCACGGTCTCGCCGAAACGGACCAAACAAGAACCGTCTGCTTGCTTGGCGATTTCGCCGGTCTCAACCACTACTTTTCTGCCGGCGAATTCTGTTTCGAATACTTTTTTCATTCTTTTTCTCTTTCTGTTATGTTCCAAACGCCTATGACTATACTACACATGCCTTCCCCTTTTAAGGGGGAAGTTTATTTGTAAGCGTTTCCATTTCATAAAACAAAGGGAAAAAGGAAAAGCGAGGAAAGGACAATTCGCTTTTGCCAAGAAAAAAGCGCGGTTAGGCGCTTTGTTTTTGATTAAGCCCTCGTCTTAATAATTGAAAACGAAAGTCCCAAAAAGGAAAGCGATGACTTCCAAAATGGCGACGAGGAAAAGGGAATAGGAAATGAAGGCGAAGTCCTTCTTTTTCTTAATGGCGTAGATGATTATGAAGACGATCCCGGCGAGAAGGAAAGGGGCGAAGGAAAATAGAATTCTAGGTCCCATTGGGTAGACTCCGGTGGCGTAAGAGTAAAAATTAAGCAAACTCGCGAAGAATAAAGAGGCTCCGAAAGAGGCGGCGATAACGTAATTTATCCTTTTTCCACCACGTTTTCCCGCGATCAAGGAGCCAATCGCGATTCCCATCATAATTAGGCAAATCGTGGCGTTCATCGTCGTGGGTCTTCCAAAGGAAAGAGGCTCTCCCATCACCGCATAAATCATATTCAAGGAAAACAGGAAAACCACGATACCGAGAATAGTGAGGATCAAAGCCACCATCCTTAATCTTTTTGTTACCTCGCCCGTAGATGGCGGAGTAACTGGTTTATCTTTCTGTTGCGGATAATTGGGGTTACCGATTGGGGTATTCGCCGTCCTTCTTCTTGGGGCGGAAGAAGGCGCTGGGGCCGCGGGCTTTATCTCCTCCTTGCTATCACTATCATCATCAAAAAGCCAGGAGGAATCCGCCCCCGAGCTCTCATCGTCGTCGAAATAGAATCTAGAGTAGACGTCTTCGAATCTTTTCATCGGTTTGTTTCCTTTTTTTGTGTCTTTCATTATAAAGGAAAAACGATAAAAGAAAACCCACCATGAAGGTGGGTGAATCTTGCCTATTTCCTTACTTACGGATGCCGAGGCTAGCGATGAGAGCGGTGTAGCGATCAACGTCGTTAGCGGCAAGGTAATCTAGAAGGCTGCGCCTCTTACCGACGAGGATGAGAAGGCTGCGTCTTGCACCGGCGTCGCCATGATTAGCTTGGAGGTGGGCGGTGAGGTCCTTGATCCTCTTGGTAAGAAGGGCGATTTGGACTTCGGTGGAACCGGTGTCCTTCTCGTTCTTGCCATAAGCCTTGACGATTTCGGCGGTCTCTTCTTTAGATAGAGCCATTGTTTTTCTCCTTTCCTAATTTCTTGGCCACACCTTCGTTTGATCGGGAGAATCGGTACAAACCAAAGATGGGCTGCGGAAAGAATATACGCCTATAAGGCGAAGCGTGCAACAACTAATTATGCAATGCAATGAATTGAAACCAAAAATGCCTTTTTTTGGATAAATGGGTCCTTCTTTTTGGTTAAATATCTATACAGTGTATAACCAATATTTGGCCTTATTCCGAGACAATTTCCCCGTAACTTATCTTCGGTATTTTCTCTCCGTCAACGTATTCGAATGCTTGTGGCGAAGAGAAATCATTCCATGGTAGGTTAAGATAATTGCCGTTGAGGATTTCAAAGCTGAATCCGGTTTCGTCATCACGGAAGAAAGTGACTTTACGATACCATCCTCCTTCGGCCTCTTGGTAATCAATTGCCTTCCTTAGCTTTCCGTTTTTGATGATGTCGAGGTTATAGGAAAGGTCTCTTTCGTCCTCGCTATATCTAACCACCGTTTCCGCCGTTTCGGGGTCTACCCCGATATACCCATCCTCGGTTTGAATCCCTTTTAGATTGGTTTCATCAATCCATTTCGCCCAAAAGAATAATTCCGAAAAATCGTAGTCTCTATCGGCGAAATATTTGTCTCCGGTGATTGTTAAGGTGCAATCGCGACTCGGCATCATGAATTCGAAATAATCATATCCGCCGAGTATCCCATCGGTCTTCCATTTGATGACTTCCTCTTGATCGAGGAAGACGTGGAAAGTGACATCCGTGACTATTTCGACTTTGAAGCTAAATAGATGCCCAACCTTATATTGCCCAGATTCAGGCGCATCGGGCGATACGTCCGCGCCATTTACCGTCAAACGGTAGTCTTGTTTGGCGATTTGGAAATGCTCCTTTATCTGATTGAAGGTTTGGTAATAGGCATTCCCGTAGAAAGCATAAGCATCCCCGTTAGGCATCACCATCGTTCCGTCCGTATGGGAATAGACATAGAAACGGACTTCCGCGAAGACGGCCTCATCTTCGTTTCTTGGCAAGGTGAGGATATAGATATGCTCACAATCCTCTTCGCTTGTTTTGTAATTGCTTCTTTTGGCTTCTTTCGTATAAGTCTTCGCGAATTTGCCATAAACATAGGCGATATCTTCCTTCGCGGTGAAGGTCATTTTATCGTCCCAGGCCCCTTTGCTTTTCTCATAATGGGAAAGGTTAATCGCGGATAAATCGGCTTCCTTAACGGGGAGTTCCCTTAAAGTGTTAAAGGAATCGCCGCAGGAAGATAACGTTAAAACCAAGCAGGGTAGAAAGATAAACGATTTGTTGATATTCATAAGTCCGCTCCTTTTTATTCGGCCCATTCGAAATTTTCTTTGCCGGCGCCTAGTTCGAAATGGCATTTGATAATGCCCAAATCGACGTTAAGCTCAGGTCCAACCAAGCCTTTTTTGATTTTGACTTTATTGCCGTCGAGTTCGATATAGAACTTCTGCTGATTGATCGCGGTTGGGGCAAGCAAAGCGGCTTCCACGCCTTTTTTGAACCATTCAGGGGAATCGTCTTTGATGTTGCTGACTTCTTCCGCCTTTTTGCTTCTTCTTGGATTACCCTGCGTTTTTCCATAACCTAAGGCGATAAGGATAGCTTCAGTTTCGCCCTTATTGATAATCGCCTGGCTTTTCCCGTGTGTTAAAGCCACCCAACAGGTATTTAGACCTAGTTCCTGGGCTTTTAGGACAAGGCGCTGCCCGTAATAGCCAACCCGTTCATCCAAATCCTTGCTTTTCTTGCCGATCAAGGCGATGTAATTCGAGCATCCCTCGAATTTGCCATATCTTGCCATCCGCGAAGAAAAGCATTTTGGCTCATCATAGATTACTTGGATGTTTAGGCCACTTTCCTTGTTAAGCGAGATAACGAAATCATCGAGTTGTTCCCTAATCTCCATAGGGATCGGCTTATCTAGATACTGACGGACGCTATGACGGGAAGCCATGAGGGCATGGATATCCATCTTTTTTCCTCCAATTGTTAAGGGCGGACTTTCTTTATCCTTATTATATCTAGGATATATAAGAAAAAGAACCTCCGGGAGTTCCGAAGGTCCTTTGGTTCAACTCTCTTCCTCTTTTCTTTCTTCCTCGAAGATGACCCTTTCCTTATCGTCGCTTTGGTTATCCTCGTCAACAAAGGAATAGCCTTCGCCAGATTCTGGAAGGGGGGTCTCCTCTTTATGCGGGGAAATCGGGATCTCGCCCTTAACGATAAGAAGGATTAGTTCCTCTAAGGGAATCGCGTTTTCCTTATAGATATAACCTTCCCCTTCTTCTTCGATGGAATTAAGGATTTGGAAGTCCGTTTCGATTTCAAGAGGATACTCAAAAGGGGTGAGGTCGCGCGAATCCGCAATTAGGAGGGTCGCCTTGATATAGGCATAAGCCATCAAGGTCTCGTCTTCCTCACGGTAAGCCTCGAAATCGACCTCGCAGGTTTTGATGCCTAGAAGAGGATAATATTTCTCAAAGGAAAACCCCGAATAATCGAGATTGCCCTTATATTCGAAGTTTTTGAATGGGGTTATCAAGGATTTATAGAAATTCATGAACGAATCTCCGCGAGGAATTTACGGGATAAGGCATCGATGGCCTTCTTGACCGATAAAGCGATTTCCTCATCTTTGAGGGTATGGTCCTCCGCGTAGAGGGTGAGGGTGATCGCGAGGGATTTCTTTCCTTCCGGCACCCCTTTGCCGCGATACAAATCGAAGACGAAGACCTTATGGATAAGGCTATCCGCGCGTAAGGATTCGACCCTGATTTCCTCGAAAGTGACCTTTTCATCGAGGAGCAAAGCCAAATCGCGGGTGACCGCGGGGAAGCGTGAAGCGGGTTTATATTTGATCTCGGAGACCTTCATGTTGAGGAGCTCTCCCAAATCGAGTTCGAGGATGACCGCGTTATCCAAACCAAAATCCTTCAAGGCAAGGGGATGGAGTTCGCCCAAATAGCCAAGGAGCTTCTTGCCCGTGCGGATTTCCGCGGACCTCCCTGGATGGAGTTCTTCTCCCCCAAGGGTCCAAGGCACAATCTGGACGCGGTTGGAATTAAGTCCCAGCAAGGTGAGAATGCCTTCCAAATAGCCTTTAACATCGTAGAAATCATAGGGACGTCCGCCGATTTCCCCCATTTGATAGGCTTTTCCGGTAAGAGCGATAGCCAAATGACGGGAAGTGTAATCCTTCGCGTCGATATCGCTTATCTCGAAGATCGCGACGTCTTTGTTTTGATGGTTGACGTTATAGGAAAGGACGCTTAGCAAGCTCGGCATAAGGTTGGTCCTGACGTATTCGCGGTCAACCGTTAAGGGATTAGATAGGCGATAAGCTTCCTTTTTGGTGATGTAATCGAAGGTTTTGACATCTTTCTCCGCGATTAGGGTATAGGTAAGGACCTCGGAGACGCCAGAGGAAAGAAGGTATCTTCTAATCATCCTCTTCTTGGTTTGGGATTCGGTCAAACCCTTGCAGGCAAGTTCGGAGGTTGGAAGGATGGAATGTACGTTTTCGTAACCTAAAAGCCTAATGACTTCCTCCGAGATATCCGCCTTTCCTTCGATATCGATGCGGTAAGGGGGAACTTCAAGAACCAAAGCTTCGCCCTTATCTTCCTTAACGAGGAAATGGTCCTCCTTCAAGACATTGACGATCTCCTGCTTGGAGAAAGAGGTTCCAAGGCGGGAATTGATGTAATTAACGGAGACCTCAACGAGTTTTTTCGCGTGGTCGATGGTATCGTAATTGACGGTTTCATAGACCTTCTCCGCTTTGCAAAGGGAGACGAGCAAGGCTTTGGTCACTTCTTGGACGTATTCGGCCTGATGGGGGTTGATGCCTTTGCAGAACCTATTGGAGGAATCGGAAGCTAGTCCAAGGCGGTTGGAGGTGCGTCTAATCGAGGCATAATCGAAATTCGCGGCTTCGACGACGATGTTCTTGGTGTTTTCGTCGATTCTTGCCGCATCTGCGGTCATGATGCCCGCAAGACAGACGGGTTTCCTATTGGAAGTGACGAGCAAATCGCCTTTTTCGAGTTTGTAGGTATTGCCATCCATTGCGAGGAATTCGCCTTCATAATCATCGATTACGACTAGTTCTTCCTTCTCGAGTTTATCCGCGTCATACATATTGAGGGGCTGACCGGTTAGAAGCATGACGTAGTTACCGATATCGACGATGGTATCGATGCTTCTGATGCCTTCTGCGATAAGGATATCCTTAAGCCATTTCGGCGAGGGCCCATTCTTGACTCCCCTATAGACCTTTCCGCTAAATTGCGGGCATTTTGGGGTAAGGGAGCCAACCTTGAAAGAAGATTTCTCGGCCTTTTCTTCCTTGATTGAAGGGATCTTAACGTCGCGGTGGAATAAACATGCCACTTCTCTAGCGACGTTTTCCATGGCGTTAAGGTCTGGACGATTGGGCAAAACCGAAACCTCGAGCACCTTATCGTCAAGGCCAAGATATCCCAAAACATCGGTTTCCCCGATTGGGGCCTCTTCTGGTAGTTCTTCGATTCCCGCGACTTGTTTCTCGGAAAGGTATTTCTTATCGACGCCAAGTTCGAGCAAGCTGCAGCACATGCCATTACTTTCGACTCCGCGTATCTTGCTTTTGGAGATTTCTCCTCCAGGAAGTTTGGCTCCTGGACGGCTGACGATGACCTTAAGTCCTTCCCTAGCGTTAGGGGCGCCGCAGACGATCTGCTCAACCCCGAACTGCCCTTCATCGACTTGGAGGACATGGAGATGGTCGGAATCTGGATGGGGGATGCAGGAAATGATCTTCCCAATCACGAGATTGGTGCCGCTAGCAAGGGTTTCGATGCCTTCGACTTCGGCTCCTGCGAAGGTGAGTTTATCCGCGACTTCCTCGGGGCTAATCCCTTCCAAGTCGACGTATTGCATAAGCCATTTATAGGAAACTCTCATTGTCTTATCCTCCTATTTTCCGATGAATCCATCGAGGAATTTCATGTCGTTAGCGTAGAACCTACGGATATCGTCTATGCCATAACGGAGCATCGCGACGCGTTCGACGCCGACTCCAAAAGCAAAGCCACTCCAAACCTCGGGGTCATAACCGCACATCTCGAGGACTTTGGGGTTGACCATGCCGGCCCCAAGGATCTCGATCCACCCGGTCCCTTTGCAGATATTGCAGCCCTTCCCTCCGCAAGCGAAGCAGCTGACGTCGACTTCGACGCTAGGTTCGGTGAAGGGGAAATATGAGGAACGGAGGCGGATTTCGCGCTTTGGTCCGAACATCTTCTTGGCGAAAAGCTCCAAGGTCGCCTTTAAGTTGGCGATGGAGATGTTCTTATCGACGACGAGTCCTTCTATCTGGGCGAATTGATGGGAATGGGTCATGTCGTCATCGTCACGCCTATAGGCTTTCCCTGGGGAAATCATCCTAATCGGGGTCGGATCGACCGAGCGTTCCACCATCGTATGGGCTTGGGCGGCGGAAGTTTGGGTGCGGAGAAGCTTGCCCGCGTCAAGATAGAACGTATCCTGCATGTCGCGGGATGGGTGGTCCTTGGGAACGTTAAGGAGCTCGAAGTTGTATTTATCCTCCTCGACGTCGCGTCCTTCGATAACTTCATATCCCATCGAAAGGAAGATATCGGTGACCTCATCGATGATTAGATGATAGGGATTGATACGACCGGATGGGGCTTTCCTCCCTGGCATCGAAATATCGATCGCCTCTTCTTTAAGGCGCTTCTCGAGTTTGCGTTTCTCGATGTCCGCCTTCCTTTCCTCAAAGGCTTTTTGGACCTCCGCGGAAAGGCGGTTGACCTCGCTTCCGACGTTGCCTCTTTCCTCAGGAGGAACGTCCTTCATATTAGAAAGAAGGCCTTTGATCGAGCCTTTCTTCGATAAATAAGTGGCGAAAAAGCCGTCTAGGGCAATTTCATCCTTGATTAGTTGGAGCTTTTCCATAGCCTCTTCACGCAGGGCGAGGGCTTTTTCGATCAATACGTTGCTCATATTTTCCTCCTAAGAAATAAAAAGACGACTCCCGAGGAACGGAATATCCGCGGTGCCATCCTCATTCGCGATGTTATCATCACGCTCTCACGGTCTTTAACGAGGACCATTCGGCCAAGTCTCCAAGGCGTTCTCCACGGCGAATTCGCCATATTCTTCCTCGACTCGTCTCACTATCGAGCCGTCCCTGTATCGGAAGCCGTTATTATGGTTACTACTCCGCTTCTATGAACGGGGAAATTATATCCTTTTTATTTATAAAAGGAAGGGGGCTTGGACAAACAAAAACCCGGCCGAAGCCGGGGGTAGGCGATTTCCCTCACTTAAGGAGGTTGTTCTTGAGGATCACATCCGCATAGGCTAGGCCAAGGCGGAAGGACGATTCAGTGTTGTAATGCATGAAATCTCCGCCGGGGGAACCGGTTTTTAGTTTCATGCCTCCCTCGATTTTCCAGGAGGTGTTGATGCAATAGACGTTATCGTGGGCGGCGGCGTTATCCATTTTCACTTTGTTGAGGTCTTGCGAGGTTTGGGCGCCCCACATGGTGCCGTCGTTATCATAGATGCAAGCGTCGATCATCGCGCAGTTAGCCTTGTCCTTATCCTCGATATAATCGATGAAATCGGTCTCGAATTTATCGAAGAGGGCATTTAGCCTATCCGCGTAATATGGGATCTTCGCATTGTCGGAATCGGATTCGCCCTGCATCCAAAGGAATCCGCGGATCATCGGTTTGACCCCTTCCCCTATTTCACCCTTGATTAGGTTAAGGCAATTCTCGGTGTAGGGTTTGAGGTGATTGACATAGAGGTTTTGCTCTTTTTCGACGTTCCAATTGATCTTATCCTCACCGCTTTGGGCAAAGCCCGAACCGGAGACGCCGGCCTTGATGAAATAGATTTTCTTGCCTTCTTTTGGGGAATTCCTTAAGCCATAGGCCGCGCCAAGCTCGGGGCCCATCCTATCGTCTTTGGCCCCCATACCGGTCCTTGTGTTCTCAAATTTCCCGTCAATTGGGGTTTCCTTATTGGAGGCGTGGATGTTCTTGGGGTCATAGATCTCGCCGTATCCGCAGCCATAATAGCTCGTGCGGACGGTTTCGATGCCTGTGGTGAGCATTTCGTAATCATCGACGGAGACGCCTTCGAATTCGCCGCTATCCTGCACCGCCTGCATGGCGTTGCGGAGATAGTTGTTGCCGAATTGGGTCTGTCCTTCCATATTGGATTGTCCGGTAAGGACGAAGACGTTTACCACCTCTTCTTCGATGGCGCTGCTTTCTGGGGTGGTCAAACCCGTGGCCTTGGAGGCATCGGGATTATTTCCACCTCCGCAGGCGCAAAGGGAAAGAAGAATGGTCGCAGATAGCAAATAAATCGGCTTTTTCATCGTTTTTTCCTCTAGTTTTCCTAATTATAAAAGCACCTTTTAAATATTTAAAAGACGATAAAGTTGTCAATTGCTAAAGGCAATTTTGATTAATTGGACGAGGTTTCCTCTTCTTCGCCGCTAGGAATGGCTTCCAAAAGGTCCTTGAGAAGGTCGACGTAATCAATCTCGGTGAAATCCTTTGGATTGGTGACTCTTTTCGGGGTTGTCGTTTCGTAATCATAAGCGAAACCATAGGAAAGGGCGAATCTCCCGCTTGGGACAATATCGAGGGGCTGCTCGACGCCTTGTTCATCCTTATAGACGAATTTATCGCTATTGAAGGAAGAAATCGCCAAGGCGTATTTGTTATAGGCGACGCCCTTATCGGAGAATTTGTAGACGCTTTCGAAAGACTCGAAATTCATGGTCTCGAGGAAGGAATCGATCGTTTCCTCCTTGTCGGGGACTTCCGCGCCGACGACTGGTATTTCATCGAAAATCTCATCGTAAGCGGAAAGGAGGAAGGCCCGTAGTTTATCTTGTCCTTCTATCTTGAGTTTGATGGTATCCTCACCTTCGAAAGT
>ONFU01000032.1 GCA_900317165.1 uncultured Erysipelotrichaceae bacterium | reverse complement strand
TGTTCCTTATCGCGGAAATACTCGGCCATCGTAAGGGCGCTTAAGGCGACTCTCATACGGGCTCCGGGGGGTTCGTTCATCTGGCCAAAGCAAAGGGCGGTTTTCTCCAAAACGCCACTTTCCTTCATCTCGAAATAGAGGTCGTTGCCTTCACGGGAACGCTCGCCGACGCCTGCGAAAACGGAGGTGCCGTTATGCTCTTTGGCGATATTGAAGATAAGTTCTTGGATTAAGACGGTTTTACCAACACCGGCGCCACCGAACAAACCGATTTTCCCACCCTTGATATAGGGGCAAAGCAAATCAATGACCTTGATGCCGGTTTCGAGGATCTCGTGGGAAACGGATTGCTCCGCGAAAGTCGGGGCAAGGCGATGGATTGGCATATGGATCGATGAATCTAGAGGCTCTTTGCCATCGATTGGATCGCCTAAGACGTTGAACATACGTCCAAGGGTCTCTTCGCCGACTGGAACGGAGATGGAGGCTCCGGAATTGATGACTTCCATGCCACGGGTCAAACCATCCGTTGGGCCCATAGCGACCGAGCGGACGACGTCATCGCCGATATGCTGCATGACTTCGGCCGTGAGTTTTCCGCCATTTGGGAGAGGAATCCATAAAGCCGTGAGGATTTCCGGGAGATGGCTGCTATCGAAACGGACATCGATAACGGGGCCGACGGCCTCGACGATTGTCCCTTTCGCGTATTTGCTTTCGTTTTTCATGGGCATTACCTCCATTTTCAGCTTGCATTAGCCCCGGAGACGACCTCCACGATTTCCTGGGTGATCGCCCCTTGACGAGCTTTGTTGTATTCGATTGTCAGCGTGCGGAGCAATTCGTCCGCGTTATCATTGGCGTTCTCCATCGCGTTCCTTCTGCTTGCCTGTTCGGAAAGTTGGCTTTCCACCAAGCGGGTGTATAGACGTGAATAGAGATACGTTGGTAAGAAGGAATGAAGGAGATCGTGAGGCGTTTCCTCAAGAAGTTCGGGGGCGTTCTTGCGGTAATCCTCCTCCTTATATTCGAGGTTTAAGGGGAGAAGGGTCTCCTCGTTAGGAACGAAGGAAATCGAATTGAGGTAGTTCGTGTAGATAAGAACGACCTTGCGGTATTTCTCCTCGTTGAATTCCTGCTTTATCTTGGCGCAGCGTTCGATGACCGATTTCTCTTCTACCGATAGGCCAATAGAAGCGAAGGATTCATCGATTTTGTATCCTCCATCGCGTAGATAATGGGTAAGGCCCTTGTTACCGATTGGGGCGAGGACATCCTTTTCCTTATCGAAGCGTTCCTCAAGGAATTTGAAGAGATTGGAGTTGTATCCCGCGCATAATCCCAAATCGGAGGTTATAAGCAAGTAGAGTGTTCCTTTTTCGCCATCGTTTTCCTGCAAATAATGGGAAACGGTAGCGTTTTTGTCCTCTTCGTACTCCTCTTTTATGAGATGGACGATATAGGACATCTGGTTATAGACCTCTTCTTGGTAAGCCAAAAGGCGTTCGAAAGAATTCTTGAATCGCTTCAGTTTGACCGAAGCGACCATCTCCATGGCCTTCGTTATCTTCTTGGTGGAGGAAATCGAGGCGATGCGTCTTTTGGTTTTCGTGAGGTTACCAGCCATTTTCTCTCCCTAGTTATTTTCTTTCCGCGATGAATGATTCGATAACTCCGCGGAGAATCTCCTTTTGTTCATCGCTAAGTTGCCCAGAGGTTTGGATTTCATCGAAGACCTCTTTCTTGCGGGCGTAAGCGTATTCGTTGAGTTCGTCCAAGAAGGGACGGACCTCTTTCTTCTGGAGGTTATCGAGGTAATTCTGTTGAACGGCGAAGAGCTCGAAAACCTGTTTCCATAATGGATAGGGGCTATATTGTTTCTGCTTAAGCGTTTCCATCAAGATGGCCCCGTGGGTGAGGATCTTTTTGGTCGCGGGGTCAAGATCGCTGCCAAACTGTGAGAAGGAAAGCATCTCGCGATAATTGGCTAATTCGATTTTTAGTGAGCGGGCGACCGCCTTCATGGCCTTGGTTTGGGCCGCTCCACCGACACGGCTAACGGAGAAGCCGGAATCGATGGCAGGTCTTTGGCCTTCGTTGAAATAATCGACGAGGAGGAATATCTGACCGTCGGTGATGGAAATGACGTTAGTCGGGATATAGGCGGAGATATCGCCAGCCTGGGTTTCGATAATCGGCAAGGCGGTGATGGAACCTCCACCGAAATCCTTGGATAAACGGCAAGCCCTCTCAAGAAGACGAGAATGGAGATAGAAGATATCGCCTGGATAGGCTTCGCGTCCTGGGGCCCTTTTTAGTAGCAAGGCAAGGGTACGATAGGCGACGGCGTGTTTGGACAAATCATCGAAAACGATGAGGACGTCCTCGCCTTTTTCCATCCATTCCTCAGCGATCGCCATACCCGCGAAGGGGGCGATATATTGAAGCGGAGCAGATTCTGACGCGGAAGCGCTGACGACGGTCACATAATCCATGCAGCCCATGTTCTTCAATTTGTCGACCAAGGAAGCGACGGAGGAATTCTTCTGACCGATCGCGACATAGACGCATTTAACGTTCTTGTCCTTTTGATTGATGATGGTATCTAGGGCAATCGCGGTTTTCCCGGTTTGCCTATCGCCGATGATAAGTTCGCGTTGACCTCTTCCAATAGGAATCATGGCATCGATCGCCTTGATACCAGTTTCAAGAGGGGTATCGACGGATTTCCTAGTCATGACCCCAGGGGCAATACGTTCAATTGGGCGGGTACGTGTAGTCTTTATTGGGGTATTGTTATCAATTGGCTGGCCCAAGGAATTGACTACTCTTCCAAGGAGGGCATCGCCGACAGGAACCTCAACGACGCGGTGGGTGCGTTTGACCGTATCGCCTTCGGAAATGAGCCTATCGGAACCTAGGAGGACGGCTCCTACATCATCCGAATCAAGGTTCATGACCATCCCGTAGACATCGTGAGGGAAAACGAGCAATTCGCCGAGCATCGCCTTATCAAGGCCATAGCAAAGGGCAATGCCGTCGCCTACGGATATGACCGTGCCGACGTCATCCGTTTCCAATTTGCCTTCATACCCAGCAATCTGGGCTTTGAGCAATGAGGTGATTTCACTGGAATCTATCTTCATAATCTTCCCTCCTTATTTCAGGTTTTTGCCAAGTTCCTGCAGTCTCGAACGAAGGCTTCCGTCATAGACTTTGCCATCAAGAGCGACCTTTACGCCTCCGAGGAGGTTTTCATCGACGCGATTGATGAGATGGACCTTTGAGTTCAAACGTTTCTCAAAGGCCTTTTCGATTTGCTGGAGTTTGGCTTTCTCTAAGGGGAAGGGCGTGTAACATATCCCTTCCTTCACGCCGATCGACTCGTTCACAAGGCTTCGGTAGGAAGCGATGATCGCGTCTAGGTGGCGCATGCGATGATGGGAGAGCACGACTTTTAGGAAGTCGAGCAAATGGGGGAGTCTTTCCTTACCAAGGGCGGATTCCAAGAGTCCTTCCTTTTCCTTCTTGCCTAGCGAATAGGAGCATAAGGCGCGATTCAAAAGGTCGTTCTCATGGAGAAGCGAGGCGAATTCCTCGAGTTTCGGAAGATAGCGCGGGGCCTCTTCCTTGCCAACTAGAGAGAATAACGCGGTTGCGTAATTGGAGGAAAGCTCATCCATCTTTTACTCCTCCTCACCGCGATAAACGGAATCGACGAAATCCGATATGAGGCGTTCGTTATCTTCCTTGGAGACCTCTCTTTCGAGGACTTTGCTGGAAGCGGCGAGAGCCACATCGACGATGTTCTCCTTGACCTCCTGCAAAGAGGCTTCCTTGGCCTCTTCGATTTCTTCGTCCGCGCGAATCCTTCTTTTCGTCGCTTCATCCTTGGCTTCGGCGATGATGCGCGTTGCCTCCTTCGAGGCTTCTTCCTTGGCTTCCTTAACGATACGGGCGGCTTCCTTTTTGCCTTCCTCTATCGTTTCTTCTTTTTTGGAAGCGGCGGCTTGGGCCACTTTATTGGCCTCTTCCGCGGAAGTTATCTGTCCCTCAACGTATTCGCTTCTTCGTTGCAAAAGCTTCCTTACGGGCTTATAGGCGATAAAGAAAACGATGAGGAGCAAGATGACGAAGGCCGAGATTTGAATGACAACATCCCAAGGGTTGGTTGGGAAGAGTTTGCTTACCAAATCGTCCTTGTCGACCGCGCCTTCCCCCGAACTCGCGAAAATCGCGAATAGACTTTTTGTCAGGTTGGGGATCATCGTCCGTAAAGTCCTTATAAGACGAAGAGGATGAGAATGGCGATGACGAATGCGTAAATCGCGGTTGATTCGTCAAGCGCGATTGCAAGGATCATCGTCGAGCGAAGGTTTTTGGCCATCTCGGGGTTGCGGACCATGCCGTCGATTGCGTGGCAGGCGATCCTCGATTCTCCGATTGAGGAGAAGGTGCCCATACAGACGGCGAGACCGGCGCCGATAGCGGCGAGTCCGGCTTGGTCGGCGGCCAAGAAGATCTGGGCCATATTAGCTAGAAATCCCATAAAATTACCTCCTGATTAATGGTTTTTATTGGGTCAATGCCTCATTCTTAGGGGAGCGAACGACCTGTTGTTCCTCGTTCATCGTCTCGATGGCAGGGATCTCCTGTCCGATCCAGACGGCGTTAAGGGAACAGAATACAAGGGTCTGCACATACCCTGAGAATAAAGAGAAATATAGATTCAAGACGGCGAGGACGACGGGGCTTAGGAATACGCGCCCCCAATCGCCCATGCCGGAGAAAATGGTTACCGAAAGGCCTTGTAACGCCCAATCGACGATAGCAAGGATGATCGAACCAGCGATGGCGTTACCGAACATACGAAGGGAAGTCGAGATGATCGGGGTCCACATCGTAATGAGGTTGATTGGAAGCCAAGGGATAAGGGGTTCGATATAACGATGGAAATAACGGCCCTTTTGATAACGAAGGCCCGTAACTTGGATGAGGATGAACATGACGATTGCCAAACTAAGCGGTATTAGCAAAACGTCGATGACGGTATGCATGCCCGTTATGCCCCAGATGAAGGAAACGAACAAATAGGTGAATAGGCCCATAAAATAGCCAGGCCACATGCTGCCTTTGGCTATGCCCATCGTATCGGCGGTCCAGTTCTCCAACCATTCGACGAAGATTTCGGCGAGTTTCAATAACCCTTTCGGCTTCTTCAAGGGGTCGGTGACTTTGGCTTGGATACCGATGATAATCGCGAGGATAGCGATGATGGTCATGATGATAAGGGAGGAAAGGACCCCGCCCGAAAGGCGGAATTGGCCCCATTTGTTGGTGAAGGTATCAACCAAATCGGAAATCGCGTTGAAAAGAGTGAGGTTATTCATCAATAGCCTCCTCGCCCTTTTCCAAAGGCTTCTCTTCTTTCTTCACATCCTTATCGCCCTTCTTCTTTTCGCGATTATGGATAAGGGTGAAGACGATCGAAACGATGACTAATGGGAGGTAGGCTCCCGCGGTGGTGAAGAAATTGATGGCCTTACCTTCCGTTTTGAAGGTGAGGAAAGCGGCGAGGACGAGGGAACCAACGGCAAGGAGGAAGCGTAAGGCCGCAAAAGCCAAAGTGACCGCTATTCCTCTTTCCCTTCCGCCGCGCTTGGAGGAATAATCCAAGACCAAGGAAGAGCCATAGACCATCGTCAAATAGCAGATGATCTCGACGGCGCTGCCAAGTAACCAGCCAAAGAACAAACCGGGGTTCGAAAGGAGGAAAAACGGCACGAAAACCGCAAGTCCGAAGACATCGACGACAATGAGCCAAAAGAGTAATCTCTTTTCCTCTTCCCATTTCACATAACGCTCGGCAAGTTTCATCGTTTTTCCTTTTGTCTTGCAAAATTATAATCGTTCCTCTTCCCTTTAGGAAGGGAGAGGAAACCACTTTCATCAATGTTTGTTTATAAGAGAAAACGATAGGGATAAATCGATTGGAAATGCTAATATAATGGGGACATGCATCAATTAACGGATGAGAAAATACGAAAAAGAAAGGATATCGCATCCCTTATTTTACATATTTTCATCCTTCTAATGACCATCTTAGCGGTCATCATGAGGTTTGCGGGTCTTCGCTTTTTCAAACCTGCCGCGGCCGCTTCCGATTATACGGCCCTTCGCTATTTCACCGTTGAAAGCAATATCCTAATCGGTTTCATTTCCATCATTTGCATCGTCTACGATTTGTTGCGTCTTCTTAAGAAAATTGAAGAAAGGCCGAAGTGGTTAGACATAACCGAATTCGTCGGAGCCTCTTGTTTGGCCTTAACGATGGTTACCATCCTTCTAATCTTAGGCCCAGGCGTTGCCATAAAAGACGGGAATATCGATAGTTTCTTTAATCTTTACCGTAACCATAATCTCTTCTTCCATCTCCTTACCCCAGTTGCCTCAATCGCGGCTTTCTTGCTTAACGCGGACAAGAGGCTTGATTACAAGCTTATCCTCATAGCGTTAATCCCCGCGATTGCCTATGAAATCTTCTATGCAAGCACGGCCATAAGCCATATGGACGCGAATGGAAAAGTCCCCTTTGCCTATGACTGGTATGGCTTCATGCAAGGGGGACTTTGGTTAGGTATTATTGCAGTTATCGTTATGGCTGGCTTGATGGCTTTGCTCTCCTTCCTATTATTATTCTTTTATAGGAAGATCGCGAAAGCGAAGGAAGCTTAGTCAACGACTTTGACTTTGCGAAGTTTGGTGTAATGGGTCAAGCCGTTTTCGTCATATTTGATTTCGATGCCGGCGTTGATGAGGGAAAGGATATAAGCCTTTAGAGGCTCAGAGATTTTGGTGTATCCCTCTAACCAATCCTGTGGGATAAGGGAGACCGCATTAGCGATTTCGGAGACTGGATGGAGTTCGAAATGGGAGGCATAAGGAACGGTGGAATCGCGTTTGATGGCGACCATATAACCGGTCTTGCCTTCGGTGACGGCCTTGACGCCGAATCCTCCAACGCCCATCGCCTCCTCGGAGTCGACTTTGGAGATGTAGACGGGGTTAGCCCTAGCTAATGTGCTATAGATGACTTCGCGGACGGGGAGGCGAAGTTCCTTCTTGATGAGTTTGGCGAGACCGTGAGCCGCACCATCGAGGCAGATATGGCCGAAGGAATCGACTTCAACGTCGACGCCGACATCGAATTGGACGCCTTCGCTCATGGCGATGACCGCGTGTCCTTTTTCTTCATAGGCCTTACGGATGATCTCAAGTAGGGCTGGGACATCCTGCTTCATCTCCGGAAGAATGAAGGCATCTGGGGTATATGGGGCAGGGACTAATCCCGCGGCGGCGGTGAGCCATCCGGCATCGCGTCCCATGATTTCGACGAGGTAGACCTTGCCTTTCTTGAAGCAGCAGGAATCAATCGAGAGGGCGAGGGTTTGGTTCATGACCATACGGGCCGCGGAGGGGAAACCAACGGAGTGGTCGGTATTGGCGAGGTCGTTATCGATGGTCTTGGGGATACCGATGGTGAGGACATCCTCGCCGCGCTTTGCCGCGACGCGGGAAATCTTGTTGGTGGTATCCATGGAGTCGTTCCCACCATTGAAGAGAACGGCTTTGATGTTGTGTTTATGGAGGGTCGCGAAGATCTTGTCATAGACCGGATCGTCCAAATCCTCCGGAAGTTTGCGCCTAGCAGACCCAAGGATGGTCCCTGGGGTTTGCTTAAGGTAAGAAAGCTCGGTTTCATCCTCGGCATACATATCGATGAGGGTGTCCTCGATTAAGCCCTCGACTCCATTGAGGGATCCGAACACATGTTCGATCTCTGGATGCTTCTTGGCTTCTAAAATGGCTCCGTAAAGGGAGGAATTGATAACGGAGGTCGGGCCTCCGCTTTGTACATAGACTAGGTTTCCTTTCATAAATAAAAAACTCCTTTCGCCCGATTTCTGACGTGTAGCATTATAGAGCAACGAAGGCAAATCTTGTAAAGATTTTTCATACACTTGCGATAAAAAAGCATACCGTTATCAAGCGCACTTCTCCTCCCATCGGAGAAACTCGTTTATTAGCCCCTTGATTTGTAAGCGGTTACAAATTAAACTATGCCGCTACGAACGAAATGGAGGTAGTAAAAGAAAAATGAGTTATAGAGTCAATATCAAGGGACATGGCGAACTCTTCCTTGAAAGCAATACCACCCTCCTCGATCTTATTGGCGATAGGGATCCCGAAAGAAAAATCATCGCGGCTAGGGTCAATAACCGCACCAGGGAACTTACCTATGAGCTTCGCGGCGATAGCGAGGTCGAATTCCTCACCGTCTCCGATCCGGAAGCCATGAAATTATACGAAGCCTGCTTACGCTATATCGTCGCGATGGCTTTTGATAGGGTTTATCCAAACCTCAAAATCCGTTTCGCGTATAACGTTTCGCGTTGCGTGTCCATTCATATCCTCAACCCCGAGGTTTCCGCCAACACGAACATGCTCATCCGCATCAACCATGAAATCGAGGAAATCATCAAGGCCGATTACCGCCTTGTCCGTAAGGTCGTTCCTAACGAGGAGGCCGCGGAAATCTTTAGGGAAAGGGGATTCGAAGATAAGATCTCCCTTCTCAAATACCGTCCGGAGAAAACCGTCCACCTTTATGAATGTGACGGCTATCTAAACTATATGTATCACCATATGGTTCCATCCACCGGTTACATCACTTCCTATAAGCTCCGTCTTTATACACCGGGGCTTCTCCTTCAATACCCACGCGCCGAAAACAAAGGGCAAATCCCCGAATTCAAGGATGCCCCAACATTCGGTAGGACCTTAAAGGAAAGCCATGACTGGGCCAAAATCGTCGGAAGTGACCAAGTCGCCCGCATCAACGAGACCATCGAGACCCGCGGGGACATTGAGTTCATCAACATCTGCGAAGCCCGTCATAACCGTCAGCTTTGCGAACTTGGCCAGCTCATCGAAGATGATATCGATGATATCGCCTTAATCTGCGTGGCCGGTCCTTCTTCTTCTGGCAAGACGACATTCGCGAACCGCCTCCGCATCGAACTCCTTAGTAGGGGCATCCATCCGGTCCGTATTTCGCTTGATGACTATTACCTTCCGAAGGACCAATACCCCCTTAACGATGAAGGCAAGCCCGATTATGAATCGATTGAGGCCCTTGATATCGCCTTGTTCAACCAGAACATGGTCGACCTCATCAACGGCGAGGAAGTTCAACTTCCAAAATACGATTTCCAGCTTGGGAAGCAGGTTCCTGGAAGGACGCTTCGCTTAGGGAGGAACGAGCCGATCATCATCGAAGGCATCCACGCGCTTAACGAGAGGATGACCAGTGACATTCCGAAGAACAAGAAGTTCAAGATCTTCATCTCCCCGCAAGCCCAAATCAACCTCGATGACCATAATCCATTATCCCTCACCGACTTGCGTCTTATCCGCCGCATCGTCAGGGATAACCAGTTCCGTGGTTCTTCCGCCGAAGAGACCCTTGCCATGTGGCCAAGCGTCAGGGCTGGTGAATTCCGCTGGATCTACGATAATCAGGAAGGCAGCGATTACGTCTTCAATTCCATGCTCTCCTATGAGCTCCCGGTCCTTCGCAAATATGCGATGCCCTTGTTGAAGGCCATCGACATGGATTCGCCTTATTACCCAGCGGCCGCGCGACTCCTCTCAATGCTCAAGTTCTTCACGCCGATTGACGAAAAATGGGTTCCATCGAACTCCCTAATGAGGGAATTCATCGGTGGCTCATGTTACGCGGACGTCTGATCGGCGATAGACAAAAAGACCTGCTTCCGCCATGGGGATGCAGGTTTTTTTCTTGGAAATTATGGTAATGGGTCGCTTATTTTCGTTTGCTTAAGGAAGCGAAACGGCGTTTCTCAACCTCGTAGCATCCAAGGAGTTCGCCATAATAGAGGTTACGCATGTTGACGTAACGTTTTCTCTCTTCTTCCGAGACGCTAGACATATAAAGGGTCGTGAATATCTTCTCTAGCCTAAAGAAGGATTCGTAAAGGTTAAGCAAGGCCATCGAGAAGAAATAGTGTTTACGGGAATAAATCAATAATGGGGAGCTATGGGCGACTTCACTGCTCATCTCGTAGACTTTCGAATAGGCGGAAAGCCCGGCGACGCGTTGGACGCCATCGCGGAAATTGAATTTGAAGCCCTCTATCTCCATGACATTGGGCACTCCAAGCATCCAGCCATATTCAATATAACGTTTCATGTCTTTGCTCTTTAAGCCAACCGCGTGCATGTTCTCTTTGATTTCGACGAAGATCGCATCGGTTTCCTCTTTGCTTGCGATTCCTCCGCGGAAAGCCGTCCCATAAACCATGTGACGGAGATACTTTTCGATAACGGGGGTCCCATATTTTACGATTATTGAGAGGATACATTCATTCTCATGAAGGGTCCTCCAAGAGGAAAAGGCCTCGGTCTCAAAACCACCTTCAAGGAGAGATGAAACGCATTTTCCGATTTGGAAGCCTTTGTTGAGGATATCTACCACCAAGGTTTTCGAAGGCTCGTTTTGCTTATAACGGGAAAGCATTCCGAGGATGAAATTCAAATAGAGGTCAAGGGTCGACATACTCGGGGAGAATTTGGAGGTAAGGGTCCCCATCTTGTAGGCAAGGCGTTCGTTCGTGAAGAATTTATCGAGGGTGACCGAAGCAAGATAAGCCATATAATCCTCGTCGTCCTTAAAGGATTTCGATTCCATCTTATCCTTATGGGAAGCTAGATAAAAACCATGCTCATTGACCATATAAAGGGTCAATTCCAAGGGATTAAGCGACATGTTGCGGATGATCGGGTTCTCGGTTTGGATGTCGTTAGCGCCTTCGATCATCGTCTCGTATGCCTCGAAAAGGAAGTCATAATCAAAGGACTCAGGGACCTTCATGGCCTTGAGGAGCTCGTGGAAACGGGTTTTCTCAGCCCCGTTTTCGATTGGGGCGTTTTTCTTTTCCTCTTCCATTTTCCTTATTAGGATACTCTTTTTGCCTCGCATAAAGCGAGAGAAAGAAGGTATTTGTCGATTCGTTTGTCGGGGAAAGTCTTCGAAAGGACCTTTTCATAGACGGAAAGCTGGTTCGAATAGGCGTTTTCGTCTATCGACCTCGTTTTGAAATCGATGAGGTCTATATGGTCATCGTAAAGAAGGAAACAGTCGATTGAGCCGTTGCCGAATTCTTCATCATCGAAATCGTATTCATGGAATTCTATTGCCTTATCCGCGTCTTTGAATAAGGACAGTTCCAAAACCTTCTGGAGAATCTTCCTCTCCTTTTCGGGAGTCCCTTCAGGAAGGGTCTTGTCCTTAAAGGAGGCAAATTCCATAAAACGATGGAGGCGTGTACCGAAAATCAGCTTTCCTGGATCAAGGGGTTCGCTTAATTCCTTAGAGGCTCTACGCGACTCCTTCTCTTGATAAGCGACCCTAACCGATTTGAATTTTATTTCTTCTTCTGCAGTCGGCGCTTCAGAGGAAGACGAAACCGAAACGGAATCTATCGCTGAAGCGTCAACATGTGGGCACGTCTTCCCAGAAAGGAGGAAGAAATCAAGCATTGTCCCAGCAAGGGAAGAATCAGGGGGAAGCTTCCTCTCCTCTCTCTCACCGGTTTTTTCATCGATATCTTCTTTAGGAACAAGGACGATCATTTTCTCTTCGGCGCGGGTCAAGGCGACATAGAAGAGCCTCATTTTCTCGTTTCTTTCTTCGGCCTTGTCCCTATCGGAATAAAGATCGCCAAGGAAAGTGTTCTTCCTTGAGCCACCATCAAAATATGGGGCTACCATCCCTAGGTCTTTGTTGCCTTTGACAGGATCTTTGTCGGAATTTGGTTTTGCATAAAGCTCGGGATAATAGCAAATCTTGAACTGAAGGCCCTTGGATTTATGCATTGACATCAAAGCGACCGCGGATTTTTCCCTTGTTCCAACAGAGACCTCCAGTTTGAAATCGAATTCATCGAAATCGCTGAGGTAATCCAAATAATCCGATAGATCCATACCAAGGTTTTCGATGGTTTTGGCCATATCGCGGATAGAAAGGAGTTTGGAAAGGTTTTCCTTAATGTCTCCAAGTCTTGTTAGACCTTCAAGGAAGTTAAAGGAATCGCTAAGGTAATCGAAGACCCCTAGAGGTCCTTTGGATTTAAGGAGGTCTTTGTCTTCTTTTAATTTCTTATAGAAGGGAAAATCCTCATAGGTTTTATTCTTAATCGCTTCATAAAGGACTTTGTCCTCGTAATCAAAGAGGAAACTTCTTGCAATCGAAGCGATGAAATACTTTGTTTTGTTTAAGTCGACTTCCTCGGCCACGATCATCTCGACGAGGGAAATCAATGATTTTATAAGGAGGTAGACATCATCTTTTCTGATGTCGGAGGAATCCATTAAGGAAAGGGGAATACCTGCTTCTTTAAATGCACGAACATAATTGGAAAAGCCGGATTTACGGGAAATCAAAACGGCGAAGTCCCCATATTGGCAAGGCCTTCCGCCTTCCTTCGTATGAACACGGAAGCCTTTGGCGACCTTATCGGCAATGTCTTTGACTATGACTCTAGCAGATGTCAAGGAATCCTGCACCGAAGGGTCTTTCTCATAATCAATAACGGAAAGACCATATTCTTCCTGTGAAGAGGTCAAATCATACGAACGGTTTGATGGGGCGATCTTCAGGAAGATATCGTTGATATCGTCGATTACTTCCTTACGGGAACGGAAATTGTCAGGAAGGGCGATGAGTTTTCCTTTGCCTTCTCTGCATTCGTTTACCCTATTAAGGAAAATGCGGGGGTTCGCGTTCCTAAACCTATATATGGATTGTTTGATGTCGCCAACCGCGAAAAAGTTGCCGTTATCCAGTTTTCTAAGGAGGCTTTCTTGGATATCGCTTGTGTCCTGATATTCATCAACCATCACGAAACGGTATCTATTTTTGATCTTATTGAGAACCGAATCGATATTAAGTGCCTTTAAAGCTAAACTAGCTATAAACGGGAAAGAATATGAAGCGTGAGATTTCATGAAATCCATGAGGCGTTTTTCGACATCCAAGGCAATCTCAATTCCGAAATCAACATAGGGGAAAGTTTGTTTCACTTCTTCAAGAAGGGCTGCCTTATCACTTGCTAGATATGATATTACAGGGCCGATGAGAGCGGCTTTGGCCCCATTTCTAATATTGACATCGGATTCGGATCCCACGCCTTTTGGTTTAGATGGGAATTTAAGTCCGCCGCTTATCTGACCATGCATCTCATCAAAAGATCTGCAATTAAGCAAAGTATCTACGAAAGCAATATCTAGATTTGACAAATCGCCATCTTCATATTTTTGGAAGATTGCTTTGGCTCTTTCCAAATAATTACGGATATGGGCCTCAAGTTCATTGAACCTATGATTAAGCCATTCGTCTGTTTCGTAATTATCTTTATAAGCAGATAGGAAGGCGATGGGGTCATCGGAAAGTTCAGCGACGGTTAATACGCGTTTTATGAAAGAATAGAGATTTTTATAATCTTTGTTCGATGTTTTATCGACGAAATTGGCAAAGTATGGTTCTTCTCCCCTTAAGGCTCTTTCGAAATAAGGCTCGGTCAACTCGCGAATTAACCTTTGTTTATAGACTTTGACGAAACCTTCATCCAAAACGGAAACCTCGGAATCTAGGCCCAATGCATAATGGTTCTCGTTAACAAGGCGGAGATTGAAGGAATCGAAGGTGGTAATGTCACTTTCTTCAAAGGAAGCCAAAAGCTGTTTGGTCGCTTCGTGATTAGCGAGTTTTACCCTGACTCGTTCCTTCATCTCAAATGCGGCGGCATTAGTGAAAGTCAAAACCACGAGTTCGCGGGGAGTTGCCTTTGGGGCTACGTTCTCTTGGAATACTGGAGGCGTTTCTGTATCGTCAGGACTCCATTCAACCCCATGCTTTTCCTTGTATTCTTTGGCGAATCTTTCATCTAAGGGTGGAACCAAAAGCCAATAGACCCTTTCGGTCAAAACGGCGGTCTTACCACTCCCGGCCCCAGCGGAGACAACGCAATGGCCCTCTTGGAAATGGATAGCTTGCAACTGTTGAATGGTGAAATTATTCAAACTCATCTTCTTCCTCCTCCACTTCTCCTGGAACCAATATGTGTTTTTGGGAGGCCTTCAAATAACAGATCGCTCGGAAATTGCAATATAGGCAACCATCCGCTTTTAGTTTCTTGCTAGAGGCGGGGTAAATGGGGAAAAGGACATTATGGATTGCCTTATCCGCTTCCTCGATTTTGATTTTGGCCTTTTCTTCATAGGATTCAAATTCCGCTTCGGTCTTCTCCCTTCCTGGGTTTTTATAAGTCCCCTTTGAAGTAATGGTTGTACCAAGGATATAATCGCTTGTTCCCGTAAATGTTATCCCGAAGCTTTTCAACGCTTCCTTATCATCGAGGAAAATACCTTGAAGACGCAAAGAAGGTCCATAAGAGGAGGCGTTTTCGATATCGAGTTCTTTCTTTTTACTTAAAATTATGGGGGAAATGAACAAGCCGGCAGTTTGTAAATTATCGAGTTCTTTATCGCCTTTTCTAAGCAACGAATAGATGGGTAGTTGCATGCCCAAACCGAAATCGAGTTTATCCTCGGAGAAGTCGACTTCGTATGTCTTATAATCGATGATTGCGACATTCTCATTTCCAAATGTAATGACCTTATCGAGCTTTCCCCTAACATTGACGTTTCCGATTTTCGTGAAAACCTCTTTTTCATAATAGAAATGTGGTTGTTCGATTCGTTCTTCCGAATGGAATATATAAAGCGCAACTTTGAATAAATCCCTTTTGAAAAGATTAAGAAGGTATATTTCGGACGGTTTGAGGTTTATACCATCGTAGAATTGCTGTTTTTCTTCCTCAAAAGTCCTATCAAAAAGATTCTGAAGATCATCTTCGTCAAATATGTTGTTCTTCCTTACCTCTTTAAAGAAAGAATCAAAGGTCGCGTGAGCAACAGTCCCCAAATCGGTGTTTGATCGCGAATTGATATCCTTGATACGGAGAACATGGGAAACATAAAAGCTGAACGGGCAATTGTAGTATTCGTCAATCGATGAATATGAATAAGCGTAATCTCTTCCTAAGTCGATACTGACCCCGCCTTTAGGGATATCAAAGGCGTTGTTATAAGGGGTTAAGGAATCTTTTCCGTAAAGGCCAAGAAAATCATCGTCTAACCCATAGGTCTTCTTTTTATCGATAAGGGATTGTCCAATGGCCTTGGAAACTTCTTCGGAATACTCAACAGGATTTCTGAGCTCGCTTAATTTGGTCTCTTTTACTTCCAGTTTGAGGTCACCAACCAAAGAAGAAAGGTGAGAGGTATTCGCGATATGCTTCTCATGGAAGGTCACCATCTCGATGGAAGGCGAACGAAGGAAATCAATGAAATCCTTTTTCTCCTCTGTGTTTCTTTCTAGACTAGTCGGAATGCCTAATTCTTTTAAGGCCGCTTCATCAAAAATAGGGGACCCATTATATGTTTTTGGGGTGCTTTCCAATGAAAAATCCAAATAGAAGACATGGCTATCTTCCTTCGCGTAATTCCCGTTAAGGATTCTGACGGCAGGACTCTTTGAGGGCTTCTTCGTTTTGAGTTCCTTAAGAATTGAAACGTAAATCTCCTTCTGCTTTTCCTTATCTAATTCAGGGATAAAGAAATATTTGATCTTGAGGTAAAGAGTTTGAAAGTCTGCCGATGAGGAATAACTCTCCTTTAATCTATCTATCGCTTCATCAAGTTTGCCATCAGATTCATCGAATAACCTAAGGAAATCCCTTCCTAAGGATGTTGCGTAAAGCGAGGTAAAGGAAGGAAGATCGACCGCGAACCCATAAAGGTTAGAAAGAGTCTCGATCATCGGGGCGTAGCTTTCGTTGACGTTAGCTAAATAAATGGAGGAGATATCAACTCCATTATCTAAGAGAGAGGCGATGCGGTTAAAAACCGCGTGAAGCTCGAGGAAAGCCGAAGAGAACACGTTAACGACCGGGAAGGCATCATTCTTTTTGATTAAATCGAAACAGGTGTCGAGGTTCTTGGCTTCCGAAAGTGATTTGGAAATGGAAGAGGATTCATGATAACCGGAGATTACGATATGACGATTAGCAAAATCGGCGTCTGGAAGAGGGTCTTTATAAAGTAATCCCTGTTCTAAAAGCTCTTTAAATAAAGGTAGGTACCCCAAAATAATGGGGGACGTGTATGCTTTATTCTCCTCAAAATGAGCGAAAGCCTTTAGAAGTTCCTTAGCTTCATGATAGCCTTTGCCCTTCTTTAACAAATAGATAAGCGCACGTTCATCATAAAGGCAATTGGCCCTATTAACGAAAGAGTCCCTATCGATAAGTTTGAAATCGAGGGTCGGGTGGGTTTTGCGTAAGGAAAGGAATTCGTCCTGCCTATCCCTAGGGGCGATGATGAGACTTTTTTCATAGAGCCTTCGATAATCCATCCAAAAGCCTCCTTCTATTTGCTAAGAAGATAACGGATATCGTCTTCGGAAAGTTTCTTGATGAGGGAGTCGCCTTCTTTGATAAGCGAATCCGAAAGCCCGCGCTTGTTCTCTTGCAAGGCGAGGACCTTCTCTTCGATGGAGCCGTGGCATACAAGCTTATAGACGGAGACGGGGCGGGTTTGGCCAATGCGATAGCTTCTATCCGTAGCCTGTTCTTCCGCGGCTGGGTTCCACCAGGGATCGAGGTGGATTACGATATCCGCGCCTATGAGGTTAAGGCCTGTTCCGCCCGCTTTAAGGGAAACGAGCATGACGGGGAATTCATCCGTTTCGTTAAAGGCTTCCGCCAAACGGAGGCGTTCTTCCGCTTCGGTTTCACCCGAAATCGTCCTGGATTCAACCCCAATTGAATTAAGGGCTTCGCGCATATTACCCAAAACACGGGTAAAGGCAGAGAAGATAAGGAGTTTATGGCCAGAGGAAATCGCCTCTTCCACCATCGAAAGAACGTAATCGAATTTCGCGCTTCTTTCGCTGAACCCTTCAAAGAAGGATGGCGGGTCGACCGCGATTTCGCGTAGACGCGTGAATACTGGGAACATTGAGAAACCAGCTCCGTTTTCCTCAAGGGCGTTCCTAGCTTCTATTAACGAAGCGTCATAGAACTTCTCTTGTTCCTCGTTCATTGCAAGGGTAACGACTTCCACCGATTTGCTCGGGAGGTCTTTGAGGACCTGAGTCTTGGAACGACGGAGGATGAACGGGGTGATACGGTGAAGGAGGTTGCTCCTTTGTTCTTCGTTATCGTTATCGATATATTGGGCTTTGAAGTCCTCGAAATCGAGGAGATAGCCTGGCATTAGGAAATCGAATATCGACCATAGGTCGCTTAAGGAATTCTCAATTGGGGTGCCGGTTAAAGCGAAACGGATGTCGGAACGGAGGCTCTTGACGGCCTTGGCTTTCTTCGAAAGGGCGTTTTTGATGAACTGGGCTTCATCGGCGAGGACCGTGCCGAATTTAACCTTCGCGAAATCATCGATATCGTTACGCAAGGTATCATAGCTAACGACGTATATGGTCTTTTCCTTCCTCTTGATCTCGGAAAGGATCGCGGAACGTTGTTCCTTGGTTCCGGCGATTATCTTGACCTCGAATTCCGAATTCCATTTGGTGACTTCGGCGGCCCAGTTATAAACAACCGATTTCGGGCAAATGACGAGGGTCGGGCGGGAAGAAGGATAGAGGGAAAGGAAGGAAATGGATTCCAAGGTCTTTCCTAAACCCATGTCGTCTGCGAGGATACCCGCTAAACCATAATGGGAAAGGGTAACCATCCATTGGACGGCCGATTTTTGATATGGACGGAGGTTAGAAACTATATTATCCGGCAAATTGATGCGTTTCTTCTCGTAATCACGGATTGAGCCGATGGCTTCCTTGACAAAGTCGGTGATAGAAAAACCAACGTCGGAATGGGAGGATGAAGCTAGTTTGAAGGCCGTATAGAATGGAAGATGGTCGGTATAAAGGGCATCTTTGAGGGAGGCTTCCTTTTGGACGTTCGTGGCCTCGACAATAGCAGGGTCATCGAGAACGATGATATCGTCCCCAAGACGGAGGTATTTACGTTTCTTCTTATAGGCGGAAAGGATCTTCTCAAGGGTCTCGTCGTCATAATCTGGCGAGTCGATACGGAGAGAAAGCCAATTGGATTCGCTTTTGGCGATGGCGATATTGATTTGGGAACCTCTTTTTACCCTTAGCCTCGTGATTGCATCGGAAAGGAAGACCGAAGCAAGGCGTTTGAGGTTCGTCAAATCGCCGGAAAGGAAGGCCAGGATTGATTCCTCTTCCTTGACGGTTCCGTTAACTATTCCGCCAAGATGGGATAAGGCTGAAGCGTAACGGTTTAGCTTATCGCGGAAATAGAGGTTATCGCGGAGTTTCTCCATCGTCTCCTCATGGCCATTGAGGGTGCAAATGGTCGAAAATAGCAACAGGCCCCTATCGGAAAGGTCAACATAGAGGCTGATGTTAAGGTTATCCTCAATCGGTTGCTCGTCATCTGGAAGGGCGTCTTCGACCTTCACGTAATGACGGACGAGGTCTTTGACGAGGTCCGTTTCGCTTGGGGCGTGAGTCCTATAAAAGAAGAATAGGTCCGAGACCGTTTTGTTGCGGAAGTTATATAAAGAGCAGATGAATTTCTCCTTATCGAAAACCGCGAGTTGGGTATTCGAGGAGAGGATGGTCGCGTTTGATGATGGGGAGGGGGTGAACAAAAGGGATTCATCAGGAGCAAATCGATAACCGGCCCTTCCGATATCGGATTCGATGACGTAATCCTTGCCATCGAAGTTGACGCTTTCTCCCCTAAGGATAAAGAGCAAGGACACGACATCGCTTTTCATCAAAGACGCCGCTTCTTCCTTATAATGGAGTCTTCCGAGGAAGAAATCGAGGGCCCTTGAATAGGTGCCGGAAAACAAATCGCGTGAGACGTTGACCTTCAAGCCGTTCCTAATGGAATAGACCATGCCCTTTTCATAATGGCTAAGGAAGGAGGCGTTGCTTCTAACCATGCCGAGCCTTTCCTTGCCGTCGAAAAGGACGAGTTTCACCAAATATGATTCTTCGCCATAGTAGTTATAACCTTGTTCGAAGGAGAAGGCGACCGAGAGGCTATGGTTGACTTGGTAATTGGCTTCGCTAGAAGTCCCAATCGCCTCGCGCCCATCAAAGATGGAGGCGAATTCGTTCCTAATGGATGCGCGCCTATCGAGTTGTCTAGGCGATAAACCCATCAGGTAATGGAGCTCATCCAAATCGGAGACATAGACTTCGTCAAGCTTTCCTTCTTCAAGGAGTTTCATTTCCTTTTCGTAAAGGTAGAGGACGGCCCCGCCATATAAGGCCGGGGGTTCGCGGTAGCCCTGGTATTCGGAAGGGATAAGGAGGTCACCTTTTGGATTGACCTCGATATTCACATAATTTTCGGAATCGACATCGACTAGCTCATAGATGAGGTTTCCGGAGGTGGAATCATAATGATAATAGATACGGTAATTGCCGTTTTGGATTTCCTCTTTCGCGGCTAAACAAGTTGGTCTAGCCGAAAAAGAAGCGATCCATGTCTCAGTTTTTGCGGAAGAACGAGTAAAGAACATCTTCAATCCCTCCAATATTCATGGACCCCTAGAAGAGGGAGCATGTCCGCTTTAGAAGCGCATAAAAGAACCTTGGCCCTTAGCTGTTCTATGCGTAAGGAAGCCATAACGAATTCCTCGTTTTGCAACAGTCTAGCCAAGGAATCGCGATCAAAATGGAGATAGACATCAAGAAGGGACAACAGGTTATCAACGTTATGAGTGAATTTGCCAATACACTTCTTCTCGATTCTCTTCGCGTATTCAAGTAAGGCGTCTATGACCTTCTCCTCTTTCACATTTCCGAGTTTTCCGTTAAGGGCGGGGAAAGGAATCGAGAAAACATCGATCCTATCATAGAGGTCACCAACCATTTCCCTTCCTTCGATAAGGAGGATGAAGTCAATCTTCGCCTTTGGGTGAGCCGAGATTAGTTCGCCTAATCTTTTCTGGAAGGCGGAGTCCTTGACGACGGAACGCCATAATAGGTATTTATCGGGGATGAAGTCCTTGCAAAGAGCGGAGAAAAGAATGGCCTCCATACTCTCGCGGTATTCATCGATTTCAAGGAGGGTGTTCCTAATCGATATGGGGATATCCGCGCCCGGGAAATGCTCAATGGTCAAGCCAAATAGTTTAAAGAGGATATCGTATTCCTTATGGGCCTTCGCGCGGTTCATTGAAAGAACCATCTCATCGGGAGTTGCGAAATAGGGGATTAGTTCCAAAGCCTTTTGGAGGAATTCGGGATAAACCTTCGGCCAAGATGAGACAGGCGCGTAGGAAGTTAGGTAGAAAGGAAGCTTGTATCCTTCATTGATCGCGCTGAGGACCACTTCTTGGGTAAGGAAGCTAAATTCCGGATCGCCAAGCATGGTCGCGAGGAAGGATTCGTTAGTTAAAGGGGAAAGCAAAACGTTTTTGATGATCTCGAAAAGGTTCTCCTTCCCTAAGCCAGATTTCTTAACGACCTCCCTGACATATGGGGTAAGACGATCCAAATCGACGCTGCCATGGCGTTTGGAGAAAAGGAGGAAAAGGAAATCGCTTAGGGATTTCTTCCTTGAGGATTCTGGGGCTTTAAGCAAGACGGATATGTAGCCTTCGACCGCCTTCGATAGGCCTTTGTAGTTATAACGGTAAATGGAACGGCTGATATCGTCCAAAGCGTTATTCAAGGAAGCTACTATATCGGTCGATTCGGCTTCATTCCCTTCTTCCTTATGCAAAGCGAAATGATCGCTCGTCGCGTATAAAGCCGCGACCATGTGTTTGCAAAAGCCAGGGAAGGGGCAGGTGCAGGTCGCGTTGATCAGATCGTTATCCGCGGAAAACTGGAGGTTTACCTCATAATGGGAGGAACCATAAACGATGGCCCTGACTTTCTGAGGGCTAGTTTCCTTAAGATCAACGCGTCCTTCCTTATAATAGGAATACCCGCGTTTGGTGATCGTCGGATCAAAGATCATGAGGTTATCAAGATAATTAGACATCAACTAAACTATAGCTTAACCGTTGTTGTCTTGTGAAGAGGAAAAAACATGTTTTCGCATTATTTTTTTGTCGATATTCATATAGGAAACGGATAAAAAGAAAGATGGGCTTATCATTACACCGATTAAGCCCATCCAAAAATTGATACCGTTTCCTATTTTTTCTTAGGTTTAAAGCTTCTAGCGGCGGCTACGGCCATAAGCCATCCTTCATAGAGTTCATCGGCTTCTTCCTTGCTCATGGATGGCTGATATGTCTTGGAGATCTCATGGCAAGAGGAAATGTCCTGTTTATCCTTCCAGAAACCGACCGCTAAGCCAGCGAAATACCCAGCCCCCAAAGCCGTGGTTTCCAAACATTTCGGCAAGGCCACCTCAGTTTGGAGGATATCGGATTGGAACTGCATCATCATCTTGTTCGCACTGGCCCCGCCATCGACGCGAAGGGAGGAAAGCTCCAATCCCGCTTCCTCTTTCATGGTCTCGATGACGTCTTTGGATTGGTAAGCGACGGAATAAAGACCTGCGCGGGTGATGTTATGCCTATCGGCCCCACGGGTTAATCCGAATATGGCCCCGCGGCATTCATCGTCCCACCAAGGGGTTCCTAAACCTACGAAGGCGGGGACGAAATAAACGCCGGCCGTGTCTTTGCGTTTGGAGGCATAATATTCGGAATCTGATGAATCCTCGAACCAACGGGTTTCATCGCGCAGCCATTGAACGATTGCGCCTCCGATAAAAACCGAGCCTTCAAGAGCATAGGTCGTAACGCCTTTTTCCCTCCAGGCGACGGTTGTAAGAAGGCCGCGTTTGGAAAGAATCGGCTTTTCTCCGATGTTCATCAACATGAAGCAACCCGTTCCATAGGTGTTTTTGCTATCGCCCTTGTTGAAACAGCATTGGCCGAACAAAGCGGCTTGTTGGTCGCCTGCGACCCCCATGATATGGACGTCGGTTTTGAAGAAGGTGGCTTCGCCATAATCGGCGGAGTTATCTTTTACTTCCGGAAGCATGCACATTGGGATGTTCCAAATCGCACATAATTCGGGGCAATATTTCATCTTGAAGATATCGAACAAGAGGGTACGCGAAGCGTTGGAGACGTCGGTCGCGTGGACCTTTCCCTTGGTCATCTTATAGATAAGCCAGGAATCGACCGTTCCGAAAAGCAATTCTCCGCGTTCCGCTCTTTCTTGGCCGTTTTCAAGATGGTCGAGGATATAACGAATCTTGGAGGCGGAGAAATAAGGGTTCATCCTCAATCCCGTCTTCTTATGGATGAATGCCATCTTATCCATGCGTTCATCACAAAGCTCTTGGGTCTGTTTTGATTGCCAAACTATCGCATTAGTTACGGCTCTACCTGTCGATTTATCCCAAACAACCGCGGTTTCGCGTTGGTTGGTGATGCCGAT
>ONFU01000002.1 GCA_900317165.1 uncultured Erysipelotrichaceae bacterium | reverse complement strand
TCGATCTCAACGTTCATGTCGGCGTCGATATCGAAGGTGCAGAAGTCAAGGTACATGCCTTCGGTTTCGCTTAGTCCGAGGGTCGCGTATTGCGCGTTATCGGTTGGGAGCAACGTCTGGGCAACGCCGTTGGCCTTGATGACGTATTGGCTCTGTTTGAAGACCGCGTCCGCATTGCCGACATGCTGCCAATCGGAGCATCTGACGTTATATTGGAGGGTGACCCTGCCGGCTTTGGCTGGGAAGTCCCAAGTGAAGACGGAGCCTTTGCCAAGTTTGCCTTTACTGACTTGATCGGTCGAGGTGCCCGGGTTCGGATTGGACGACCAATCGGTGAAGGCGATCGCCATGTATTTGGCGCCGCAATCGCAGAGGTAGGTGGTGACTTTCTTGCCGGCCTTGTTGGTCTGCGGGGTTTCTGGTTTGTAATCGTGGGTATGGTCGCCGCCTTGGCTGCTTTGTTCTCCGCCGCCTTGGCTTCCGCCACCAGAGGTGCCGTCGGCGTTAAAGACGCAGAGGGTGCCGATATTCATGGTGTTGGAGGTTCCGGTGATCTTGACGGTATGGGCTCCGGCGGTTAGATCGGCTTCTCCAAGGATGACCGGGAAGTAATTCATACGGTTCTTGCAGTTGCCCATGCCAGCATCGGTATAGGTGATATCGGGGATGGTGACCTTCTTTCCATCGACTTCTAGACCAACGGCATCACCGATCTTCTTGGAGGAAGAATGCTCACTATTGCCAAGGTAGGCAACGATTTGAGCCTTGTAAGCAGCGGATGTATTGAAGGTATAACTGACCGACTGCGAGGAGGAATTGAGGGTGTAGTAATGATCTGGGTGGTTGCGATCGGAGCTATCAGTGACAAGGTTCGTCCCGGTTCCGGTTAATTTGTCCGCAGTGGCAACGATTTGTCCGGCATCGTTATTGGTCGGTTTGGTACCTTCGGTGAGATTATCGATGACCGTGTCAAGCGTTTCTGCGGCGACACCGATTGCAAGGAGGGCATTATAGACCTTGTTCTTGAAGGTCTTTCCGGAAAGGGTGTTGATGGAAGCGATGTATTTTTGGATGTTGTCCTGTCCCGCTTTCGCCCCGATATAACGCTTCTCCTGGATGTTGCCGAAGTTGGAGAAGAGGTAATCCTGATAGAGGTAATTTAGAGGAACGCCAAGCAAACCACCGAGGAGGATTGCGCATAAGCCGGTCCTATCGGTGCCGATACGGCAATGGAAATAGACTGGATAGTTGCTGGAATCCCCAAGGAGATTGAAGAAATTCTTCACGCTTTCGGTGTTGCGGGAGAAATGCGAGGTGCTGCTACTTCCGCTTTGGTCATAGTCCATGAGAAGATCCTTGACGGTTGTCCCGGTCAACCTGAGGTTGTAGTTGGTGCCATCGGCGACGTTGACTTCGGTCTTGACCTTAAGGTGTTCGAGCATCTCCTTCTTTCCAGCGTCGGTGATTTGGGTGCTGTAATCGTATTTAAAGCCGCTGGTCCTATAGACAAGACCCTGCTTGATCTTGCCGCCATCTTCGGTGACCCTGCCACCCATGTCGCGGCAATTGGTCATGCCACCGATCGTGAGGTTACGCGGATATGTGGAATCGACTTCGAATGTCTTGATTTGGGTTTCGTCGACATCGCCGCCATTGAAGGAAGCTTTGATCTTGAAGTAGTTCGTTCCTAAATACGGGTTATAAAGCTTAGCGGATTTCGCGGTTCCGACTTTGACCTCATAACCATCGCTCAAATCGGATTTCTGACCAAAGATAACGGAGAAGGAACTAACGGTCTTTCCCGCTGGGGCTTGGTATTTCCAGGAAAGATCGACTGGATTGGAATCCGATAGATGCTTCTTGCCATCTGGATAAAGGTTATCCGGCATCGTTTCGTATTCGCCACTATATGAAAGGAAAGTTTTTTGTTCGGCAGTATGGATTTCAACGGGATCGGTGAAATCGGTGATGTCATAGAAGGTCGCGCCTTCAGGGGCCGGTTCTTCTGACGAAGTCGAAGTTGGATTAGTGGACGAATCCGTGGTTATTGACGATTCATCGGTCTTGGTGCTTCCACTTTGGCTTTCGCTGCTTTGAGGGTTATTCGTTCCGCCGCAACCGGCAAGAATAAGGCTCCAAAGGGAGAGGGTAAACAAGACCTTATGTGTATGTTTCATTTAAAAAGGTCCTCCTAGAGTAGTAAAAGAATAACATAATGCCCGCACGGTTCTAACGGATTATATTGCGCAGGAAGGTTCGCTAAAATTGCGGTTATTAAGAAAAAACCACCGGCATGACCGATGGTGATCTTCTGCTGGTGCCGACTGCGGGATTCGAACCTGCAACCTATCGCTTACGAAGCGATTGCTCTGCCGTTGAGCCAAGTCGGCGGCTAGATAAATATAATAGGGAGGTGGCTAGGAAACAAGCGGAAATTTCCCTATTTTTGGCTTATCTACGCAAACGCTCGAGGGTGAAGCAAATGGCGATATCCGCCAAAGCGCGGCAAAGCCCGAAGAAGAGACTCTCTATGAAGAAAGCCTGCCCGTTCACGAGATATTCCAAAGCTATTATCAAGCATGAGGCCCCGATGGATATTCCGGCGTGGATAATAGCGAATAACCTAATCCGCGAAAAACGGTCATAGGACATAAACATGTAACGACGGATAAAGATATAAAGAAGGATGCCGATGACTAAAGAGGCGACGGTGAACAAAATATACAAACTGCTCAAAGTCACATACACGGGGTCCACGTTCGGCCCAAAGAAAGAGACTATGGCGAGGCGAGAATAAAGGATAGTGAATATCTCATCGACGAAGAACCAGAAGAGCCACATCAAAATAGCCAAATAGGCTCTAGAATCGTTACGGATGTTGGTAACTAGCAAGTAGGTGAGGATACCGCCTTCAAATATAAAGGAAATGATATCGATGATTCCTTGGGGAGTGCCCATGAAGTTGGCGCCGAGGGTAAAGAAATGGATGCTGATGCCCGCAACAAAGAAACCGAGGGCAATCAAGGATAGTCCAATCGCGAATATCTTGTTTTTCCTATTTTTAAGAATAAGGCCTAGATTCATATGCGGGCTTATAATAAGCCCAATGGACAATTAAGTCCATTTATATCGCTTCCCAATTGGCCTAAAATGAAAGCATGGTAAAGGAAAAATTCTCTATCGGGGTTACGGAAGACGCAAGGCTCATAAGAACCGAGGTCTTCATGGTTGAGCAGGGTTTTAAGAACGAATTCGATGAACTCGATGACGAGGCTTGGGAATTGGTTCTCTATCTTGATAACGTCCCCGTCTCAACAGGGAGGCTCGAAAAAATAGATCCAGAGACTTATCGCATTGAACGTGTAGCGGTAAGAAAAGCATACAGGGATCTCCAATTTGGGACTTACACCATGAAATTCCTGATGAGGAAAATACTAGAAATAGGTGGCCATATAGCGCTTGTTCATGCCCAAGCGGATAAAACTGCTTTCTATAAGAAACTTGGCTTCAAAGAAGTTAAGGACGCCGAAATCATTTATGATGAAGGCTGCCCCCACGTTTTGATGAAGAAAGAACTTCGTAAGAAAAAATATTAGGGATATTGAGTGATCTTGGCCCCGTCTGGGGTCTTTTCGACAACGAGTTTGGAATCGATGACGCTTTCAAGAAGCTCGATGTGGGAGATAATGCCAACAAGCGAATCTTTTTCGCGCGATAATTCCTGAAGAACCTGGACGGCCCTTCCGTTAGTGGACGGGTCAAGCGTTCCAAAGCCTTCATCGATGAACATCGAATTGAGTTCTATACCGCCTTTATTGCTTTGGATCGCCTCCGAGAAAGATAAAGCCAAGGACAATGAGGCTTCAAAAGTCTCACCACCAGAAAGCCCGGTCGCCTCACGTGTCGTTCCGTTATAGAGGTCCTCAATTTCAATTGTTAAGCCGCGGTTTCCGCGATTCACATGGGCAGATGGGTCCTTTCTTACGAAGCGATAACGGGAATCGGACATTTTAAGAAGCCTTTCGGAAGCGATGCGGAGAACCCTATCGAAAGTATGAAGCATACAATAGGTTTCGAAATCAATTTTGTTTGTCGATGAACGTTTTCCGGATACAGCGTCGCATAAAGCGGATATTTCAGCGTATTCTTCCCTCTTCTTTTTGTTTCTTGAAAGAACATCCTTAGCAGAAGATAGGGCATCCTTATTTCTAGTTAGATTAGCGTTTACTGCTGCATGGGTCGACGCAATTTCCTGATAAGATTGGTCTTTGGCTTCCTTATCGGCCTCTAGCGATTCGACATCGAAATGCTCTTTGATGGAGTCATCATTATTCTCTTGGTGCTTCTCCATAATGCCCTTCATAACAGCATAGGCGTTGGCGAAATCCTGAGATATTTTCTTATCCCTTTGGAGTTTTTCCTTATCAACGTTAGGTAATTCTATATCCAAGGCGATGGATCTTTCGGAAGCTTCCTTTTCATATGCTTCGCGAGCTTTCTTTACATCGTCCTTCGCATCATTGAAAGCGGAAGACAGGGAATCGATCTTCGTTAAAAGGGTTTTATGAGCAATTTCTGCTTTCTGAGCTTCCTCTCTCGCTTTCTCAATCTCTTTATTAAGTTCTTTTGATTCGGTGTTCAATCTCTCGATTTGCTCTTTGATTTCGCTTTCCTTCATCCCTTTAGTTTCGCTTAAAAGGGAATCCCTGGTTTCTTCAAGGGAGGCAAACTTGGTTTTTAAGGCCGAGGCCCTATTCTCCAAAGTCGATTTGTTTTCGCTTTCCTTCTCTTTTTGGGCTTTGGCTTTTCCTAAGGAATCAACGTTTGCCTTGTGTTTCGTTATCGATTCTTCAACTGATGATTTGGCTTTGGTTTGTTCCGTTAACGCCTTCTCCGTTTCCTCTTTTATCAATTTGAAGAAAACGTCGATTTCAGGGATGGCCTCCATCGGTTTTTCTTGCTGAAGGGTATTTAAAATCCCTTCTTCCGCCTGTTTTATTCTAGCTTCAAGCCCACTGATTACCTCGCTATCCGACTTTATCTGTTGCTCCATGGCGTTAAGCTTGGCTTTTTCTTCGTCTAAATCCTTTTGGGTAATGGAAAGCGATGAATCGCAACTTGCTAAATGCGGGTGATCAAGCGCTCCACAAACCGGGCATGGTTTTCCTTCTTCTAGGTTGCTTGCAAGAATTCCCGCTTGCGATTTTATAAAGTTATCAAATTGTCTATCGACTTCTTGTGATTTTGCCTCACGAATAAGCAAATCGTTTGTTAGTTTGGCTTTTTTCTTAGCCAAATCATCTTTATCCAGGCGGATTCTCTTTAAAGAGGCCTCAACGTTTGCAAGGCGTTGGCTTCTTTGCTTAAGGAGCGAGATCTTTCCATTAATCTCGACAAGTTGCGCCTCGCCCTTAAAAGAGGATGTTTCCTTTTCTAAGTCATCAATCGAAACGTTCAAAATATTCAATTTGTCCACGGACGCCTTCAAATCCTCGGAATTCTTCTTTAGGTCTTTTTGGCAATTCTCAAGGTCTTTTTGAACGTTTTCGAGACTCTTAAGTTTTTCTAGATTTCCTTCAAATTTGGTTACCGTTTCCTTGTTTTTGTCAATACGGGGGTTGTTTTTGTCTTCGATCTCAATCTTGTTTTTCAATTTGGCCTCAGAGTCTTGTTTTAACAGAGGTTCCTTGTTTTTTTCAGCCTCAAGGACATCGCCTCTTTGCTTGACTCTACAAGAAGCTTCGTCGAAAGCGTCTTTCCTTTCTTTAACGGCCTTGATGGCTTCCCTTTCCTCAACCGATTTAGCAAGGGCATCCATCTCTTTTTTGTCATTTTCGAGTTTTGTCATCCCTTCCAAATCCTTGATATAAGAGGCATAACGTTCATTGGATGTCTTTGCTTTTTGGAGGGTATTGATGGCCTCATCTAGTTCTTCTTTGGCCTTTTTCTCTTGATTTTGAAGGTCTTCTACTCTTGCTTCTTGTTCGATGATCCTTTTTTCCAAGGCCTCGTAAACCATTCCGGCATCAAGCCCATCCCCTTTGAATTGCTGCATGAAGGAACTATCTTCGTCTGCAAAGGTAAGAAGGGTGCCTAAAGCCCCACTCTCATCTTTTTGAATCGAGGTGCGCAATTCGCCAACCCTATTCTTCAAAACCTCTTGGAAGGAATTGATGTTATGGGTCGAAAGAATCTGACGGAAGATCGCTTTTCTGGTTTCTGGTTTTGCTTGGATAAGTTCCTCGAATTTCCCTTGGGCAATCATAATGGTCATGCGGAAGTTCTCGAAATTTAGACCCAGCAGAGATTCAATGGCCTTATTAACGTTGGTAACGCCGCTTACATAATAATCTCCACCAATTTCTTCTAAGGACACGCTTGGGGTTTTGCTTCTTTGAAAGGAACGCTTGACGATATATTGTTTTCCATGGATTTGGAAAGTTAGCTCGACCAATGATTTGGCTTTATCTGGAGACTTATCGCAGACAAGCATGTTCTGGTCTCTTTTTTCTCCGCTGGATTTTCCATACAAGGCAAAGCAAATCGCGTCGAAAATCATCGTTTTTCCAGCCCCTGTCTCGCCTGTAATTATGAAAATCGGAGAATTGAACTTGGTAAAATCGACGATGGTTTCATTACGGTAAGGGCCAAAGGCCACCATCTTTAACAATAGGGGCCTCATTCTTCGTCCTCCCCTTCCAAAATCTCTTGGGCAACGGAAAGCTGGTAATCGCTAAGTTCCTTGCCTTCGCTCCAAAGGTAGAATCTCTTTAAAAGCTCTAAAGGAGGAAGATCCTCATCGATTATCTCCTCGTTTTCCAAGGCCATCTCCCTCTCGATCTTAGCAGAGAACACGCCGCAGCAATTAGGGAAGACACGCCTTGCTTTTTCCATCGGTGATTCGACTAAAGCCTCATCCAAAAGACGGAGGAAAACATAGTCCTCGCTTCCAGCTTGATGAATAATATCATCGAACAAACCTTCGATGACGCGGACGTCTTTTTCAAAAAGGATGGGGACTTTTTCAATTTGGAACCCGTTTTTATCGATGTTTACAAAATGGAAGTTCTTCTCATAATTAGCTTCCGCGGCGTCGTATTTGTAGATGGCCCCTGGGTAAATCGCGTTATCGGCGACCTGCTGCTCCATATGGATATGACCAAGAGCCACATAAGTGAAATCCTTAAAGAGGTTTGCATCGATATTCATGATCGTACCGATAACGACGTCTTCGCTTTTGGAACGCTTCAATTCTTTACCCCTAGGCAAAACCGTTTGATGGGCTACCAAGATATTGGCTTTATCCTTCGATAATTCCAACAAAGATAACAAATAGGAAGCGGCCTCTTCGTATGTTTCGAATTCCTTTCCGAAAGCATGGTTGATATCAAAATGCTTAAAGAAGGGAAAAAGGAAGAATCTCGCATCCTCGATTTCAATCGGCTTAAGGGATTCTTCGATTGTCGAAACTATATGGATCCCTTCGCGATGGAGCAAAGAGGAAACAAAGCCAAGGCGCTCCGCGGAATCGTGATTCCCGGGGATGGCCAAAACTTCGATATGGTTCTCATTGCAGGCGATCAGGAAATCGGAAAGCAAGGTAGTCGCGCTTTGACTTGGGGTGGCCACATCATAGATATCTCCAGCCAAAACGATGACATGGGTCTCATGTTTTTTGCATTCTTCAATCGCATCGAAAAGGATTTTCCTTTGTTCATCAAGCAAAGAAAAACCCGCCAATCTCTTCCCGATATGCAAGTCAGATAGATGTAGGAAGCGCATAAAACTCCTAGATGGTTATGCCAAAGCCATCAAGTATCACGAAGATGGCGCAAGCTAAGGCCAAAAGGGCGAACGGGATGATGGTGACGTAACCCCAAACCCTCTTTCTTTCGCGAATTATCAATATCGACAAAAGCCCTGACCCAGTTGCTACGACGAATAAAGGAATGCTCCAGATCCTAAGTCCAGTCAAAACAGATGGGGAGATATAGTAAACGAGAGTAGTTATGAGCATCGCCATCGAAACGAATAGCATAATCCTTCTGAAAACCGAGGATTCCCATTCATCGTTGGAGAACCATTGAATGCCAATAATGAGGGACATTACATAAACAACCCCGATAGGCGCGGCATAAATGTAGCTAGTCAATTGCTCTTCGAGGTGGTTATTGAAAATCGCGAACATAGCCAAGGTGGCCCCGACAATCGGAACAAAGGCGATGAAGAACCAATATAGGAGGAGGGTGCTCATGCTCCAGGCCTTGACACGGGTATTCTTAAGTTTCTTTCCAACGGGGACTGGATAGGTTCCTTTTTCCTCCCCGAAAACAAGGTGGAGAGCCTCGTTCGTGGATTTGATTTTAACCCTATGGGCTTTGGTTGATCTAAGCAAAGATAGCCTCAAGGCATTGAATTCCTGGCGGATGGAAGGATCAATATGGTAATTCAGATAATTCAGGGAACCGGCCATTTCCTCCAAATCGCCTTCTTTTTTCATCTTGTTGACTTCGTCAAACACGAGAGCGGCTTTTTCCTTATCGATGCCGAGCCTAACCACCGTTTCCAAAAGGCGGAGCTTTTGAACGAAATCGAATTTGGAGGTAGCCCTTAAGGCCATATTGAATTTGGCCGCGTCAAGAAGGGGCATCGAGATGATATGGGCCAAAATCATGAAGGCCTCCTCATCGTTATCGGAAGCCTTTTGACCATAGACGAGCACCGAATCGTTATAGGCGGTTGGACTCTTCTTTAAACAGCTCGCCTTAATGAAGGCGTAATAGAAGGATTTCTCATCCTCCGATTCCTTATAGGCATAATGGTCGATTTCCGTAATAAGGAGGTATTTACGACCCCGATAAATCGTTAAGGCCTTATCGTAATTCGGTTCGTTTTCAAAATATTCGTAACTGAGTTCATTGAACTGGGTGATGAAAATCGATTTAAGCTGTTCCGCCCTTTCACGGGTTGAAACAAGCGAATATTCGTTACTTTCCCCATAAATCTCCATGACCGAGAGCATTTCGAGGAAGGATTCAATGGTCGGAAGGGTCGTTTTGGCGACGTTGGAAGCGAAGAAATAAAGAAGTCCTTTCGCTTCATCGATATGGATGGCCTTCAGTGATTCGGGGTTAGCGATGGTTGATAAGGAGGATGCGATGCCAAGATACTTAAGGATCTCCTCCTTTTCCATCGGGTATGCGCCTTTAGCAATGTTGGATTCGCCCTTATGGTAATAGAGGGCACACCTTTCATAAGCGGATATTTCTTTCGCGGTCAGAATAAAACGGAACCTCTCTTCATCGAAAGATTCGATAATTTTGTCTAGGTCATCAAGAAGAAGGAAGGCGGAATCATATAATCCGGCCTCATCAAGGTTTTTGACCCTGACGATGGTGTCCTTAAAGGAATCGGCGAATCCTTCTATGGAATCCAAATCCTTCAACGCCGATTCGACATCTTCCTTGGCTTTTGCCAAGGCATTGTAATGGACATCGAGAGAGGACGTGGCTTTATTGATCTTTCCCATCGTGGCGGTTGCAAGAGGGAAGGATGGCTTATAACCCAAAGAGAAAGATTCGAGTTCGGCAAGAATCTTCTTCTTCTCGCCAAGTTCTTTTCTTAAGGCGAGATTGCGATCTTGAAGGGAAGAAAGGATGCTATCGTCCATCGTTATTCCTCCCCCTTTCTGGCATTAAGGCAAATAAGCGAAAAATCAAGATCAGCGTATACCGCGTTTATCTCTTTGATTTTTTCGGAGAATTCCTCAACGACATAACCTTCCGACGTCCCAATCATCGATGCGGAATCGTTCATGGAGGCGATTGAGGCTTTGAATTCTTTTTCTAGGCGTTCTGGAATCCTCGCCTTTTCCACCGCGATGCGGGTGTCCAACTCCTTTATTTGCCTTTCGAGTTCTTCGTTTTCTTTCTCAAGCTCTTCGGCTTGGCGAAGGATTTCTTCTGGAATCGGTTCTTCCTTCGGGGCTTCCTCAGGTTTTTCCTCTTCCGAAACCGGAGGTTCTTCAGGGGAGACCACTTCTTCTTTGACGACTTCATCACCGAAAGAGACGGTGACCGTCGTTCCTTCTGGGGCCTTTACGTCAATTAGAGGTTCCTTCTCTTCCATATTAGACCCTCAAACCAAAATCAACATAAGCGGATAAAACCGCCTCGGAGATTTCCTTTTCCTTCTCCTCCAAAGCCAAGGAGATGTCATGTTCCGCTTTCTTGACCGTCGATACCGCTAGAGTTTTAGCTGAATCGACCGTGTTCTCTTGAGAGCGGGCGTAATGTTCAATCGCTTCCGAAAGGGCGGCATCAGCAAGGCCGTTAAGGTGCTTTGCGCGTTCTTGGTAGTTTTCCCTGAGTAATTCCTCTTGGGTTTTTTCCTTATCCATATTGCCGGTCATCCCTTTTCGCGAATCAGTTGTCTATTATTTTGGGGCTTTGCGGGTCGATTTACAAGCGCAGGCGAACGTGTGGACGAAAAAAGGCGGTTAAACCGCCTCAAATGCGTTTTTGTCTATAACTCAAGCGGTAGGGATGTTTCCGCCCATTGGGAATCCGCCGACCCTGGATTCGACCTCGGTTTTGATTTCCGATTCAGAATAAACGCCAAGATGGACGAGCGCCCCAACAAGAGCAACTCCATAGGAGAAGCCACATGTTACGAATAGAGGCGTTTGCTTAACGATATGCCCTTGGGAGATATTCCTCGAAAGACGGAGGAAATCGAAAATCATGGCGACGTCATCGTTCATGGTGCCGTTATCCTTTACGAATCTCTCGAGTTTATCGATGATTGTGATTTCATCGCCGTTAGCGGCAAGATTATGAAAATCCGCGCGAATCTCATCGATTTGCTCAAGGGTCAAAAATTCTTTTTTGATTGATGATAGTTCGTTTTCTTCCATGTCGTTATTCTACCCCTAAAGAAAAAGCCATGCATCAAATATGCATTTAGTCCATTATTCGAAGATGGAAAGAAGGTCAACAAACGTTTTTATAACGTAATCTGGGGAAATCGCTTTTCCAAAGCCATAGGAGGCATAGACAAAATCGCAACCTGCTTCGCGAGTGGCTTTCTCATCCCCCGCGGTATCGCCTATATATATGCCCTTTTCAAACCCATGTTTTTTCAAGATTGTTTTTATGGTCAACGATTTAGGACCATTTGTATCCCCAAAGCATAGATAGTCATCGAATAGGCCAGGTTTAACAATGTTGAGGAAGTTCTCGATATAGCCCTTCTGACAATTCGAAACTATGTAAACCTGGTAGCCCCTTTCCTTAAGGGTTTGAATTGTTTCCTCGACTTGAAAATAGACTTTGCCGGGTTTCTTTGAGAGGTAGTGATTCTCATATTCAAAGGCTTCTTTCCCAAAGCTTTCCTTGGCTTCTTTTGAAGCTTTAAACGGGGAGAGGGCTTCGACGATATCATCCATTTGCATTCCCATTAAGGAAGTGACTCTCTCAACATCGATTCCCCCAATTCCAAAATGGCGTAAAGAGACTTCGTTCCAAGCTTCGGCAATCCCTTCCCTTGCGTCCCATAAGGTTCCGTCAAGATCAAACAATAGGGGCAATTTCTTTTCCATAACGAACAAATTATACCATATTAATCATGGGTTAATTTTAGAGAATAAAACCCAGCAATTAGTTTTCAAAATCCTTGCAAAAGCCAAAGATAATATGAAAATTGCTGGGTTATCGGCTTCTTTTAATGAACGGGGCTAATTATTCGGCGAGAGCCTTCTCAATGTCTGGAACCAAGGTCTCTGGTTTCGCGGTCGGACCAAACATTTTGAGGAATTTTCCGTCTTTGGAAATAAGATATTTGCAGAAATTCCAACTTGGCTTTTTGCCCTTCTCTTTTCCATTGGTTTGAGAGGTGAGCCAAGCGAAGATCGGGGCTTGGTTCTTACCTTTGACATCAAGCTTTTTGTAACGGGGGAAGGTGGTGTTATAACGGAGGGTGCAGAACTCATGGATCTCTTCATCACTTCCCGGGGCCTGACCGAAGAATTGGTTGCAGGGGAAATCGAGGATGACGAAGCCTTTTTCGGCATACTCCTTATATAACTTCTCGAGTCCTTCGTATTGAGGGGTGAAACCACATCCCGTGGCGGTGTTGACGATGAGCAAGACCTTGCCCTTGTATTGTTCAATGGTCTCGTCTTTGCCTTTGACGTTTTTGACTAGGATTTCGTAGATGCTTTCCATTTTTTTACTCCTTTTTTGTGAAAGCGGACGCGAGGGCCTCCTCATTGAAAACTTCTTTTTCCAAAACGATCTTTTCGGTTCTCATGTCGAATAGGTCGATTTGTTGGAGGAACAAGGAGGCAAGGACATCGACCGCGTGGTTTTCCACTCCGTCGTTGTTGACGATGATGTCCGCGTATTGCTTACTTGGTTCCACGATTTCACCATACATCGGGGCGACGGTGGCGAAATACTGATTGACGATCGATTCAAAGCTGCGACCCCTCTCATTGGAATCTCTTAGCAATCTGCGCAAGAAACGTCTTTCCGGGGAGGCGTTAATAAAGATTTTGATATCCCCCATTTCCCTGATCTCGGCGTCGACTAGAGCCATGATTCCTTCAAGGACAATAACTTTGGAAGGTTCGACCCTCTCCGTTTCGGGCAATCTATCATGGGTGACGAAATCATAGATGGGTTTATCTATGGCCTGGCCGTTTTTTAGGGCTTTAACCTGTTCCCTCATCAATTTCCAATCGAAAGCCTTCGGATGGTCATAGTTTAGGGCCGCACGTTCCTCCATCGAGAGGTTGGTATGGCATTTATAGTAATCATCCATTGAGATGCGGGTGAAATTATCGCTTCCTAAAGCATCAAGGACAGCTTTGGTGACATAGGTCTTTCCAGATGAGGAACCCCCACCGACAAGAATAATACGAGGCATGGTTATTCTCCTTCCACTAAGATTTCATGAGCCTTGAGGTCAAACGAGGCTCCAAAATAGGTTTTGGTGAATTTCTTCATGGCTTCAGGATCCTCGCTCCCCATCGTTTCGAAGGAGGAATGCATGGCAAGCTGAGCCAAGCCGATATCCGCAGAGGGGATCGATACCTGCGATAAGGAAATCGCACCAAGGGTGCTGCCTCCCTTGATATCGGGACGGTTTGAGAAGGATTGGACGTTGACCTTGGCTTTCTTGGCGATGTCTCTGACAATCGCGGCCGAATACGCGTCGGTGGTGTATCTTTGATTCGCGTTATATTTCAAAACAATGCCCTTATTTAACGACACGTCCGCGCTCTTTTCAAAAGTCGAAGGATAATTTGGATGGCGCGCGTGGGCGTTATCGATACTCAAGATAAAGGAACTGGCCATGGCTTCGCGGTAAGATAGGCCCATAGATTCGGATACCCTAAACAAGATATCTTGAAGGAAGCTTGAACCCGCGCCTTGACGGGAGGAGGAACCAACTTCCTCGTTGTCAAAGCAAGCATAAACTTTTATGGCGTTGCCTTTGTTAGAGGAAAGGAATCCCTCAAGAGAAAGGAAGGCCGAGGTCAAGTTATCGAGTCTAGGGGAACAAAGGTATTCTTTATTGATTCCAATGAGGTGGGACTTTTCTCTGACCGTTAAGAACAAATCCTCATCAAGGATTTCTTCGCCTTCGCCTAAACCCGCTTTTTCCTTAAGGTATTTCTTCCAGCAGAAGCCTTCAGGGAGTTTGCCGATTAAAGGAATCATATCGACATCTGGATTGTAATTATGGCCTTCGTTTACGTCTCTATTGAAATGAATGCAAAGATTCGGAATGATCGCCACATCTTCGTTTATATAGAAAAGTTCAGAATGAATCTGCTTTCCTTTCTTGACCATTAAGCGTCCCGCGATGGAAAGAGGTTTATCCATCCATGTCGACATGATCATTCCGCCGTAAGGCTCAACCCTGAGGCAAGCTTCTCCAGAAGACACAACGACCGGATCGTTTTTGATTTTGAAAGTCGGAGAATCGCTATGGGAAGCGGCGATTCTAAATCCCTTCGCCCTTTCTTCGGGGACAAAGGCGATCAACGAAGAATCGTTTCTGATGACGAAATACCCTTTTCCGGGAGTTAAGACGAAGGAGGAACTCTCCTCCAATTCCTCAAAGCCTTCTTGTAGAAGGCGTTCCTTGATCAAGGCAATCGCGTGATATTGACTATAGCTTTTGTCCAAATAGCCCATCAGAGTTTTGTTAATGCCCATAGTTTCCTCCTTTTCTAGTGGTTTATTTTACAGCGCACCCTTTATTTGTCTATCAATATGCTACTCGACTGATTTGAGGCTTTCGACCATCTTTATCTTGTTGGTTCTACTGCCTAAATAGAGGTTGATGATCGCGGCCACCCCAAAAGTCAAAGCGAAAGCAATGAAATAAGAGGAAACAGCAACCATATACGGGAAAGAAACGACTTCGACCTGGTTTATGAAAAGAACTAAATAAAGGAAGGGGAATCCTAAGGCCAAGCCCAAAAGAACCCCAACCGAAGTTAGGAACATCGTTTCAAAGAAAAGCGATAAGGCTATCTCCATACGCGAGAAGCCCAAGACCTTCATGGTGGCGATATCGCGCCCCCTTTCCTTGAAATTCAATAGAGCTAGGTTAACCAAGACGACGATAGCAAGAAGGATCGCGAAAACCTTGACCGCCATTGTCATCGCGGAAATCGAGGAGACGACATCTTGAAGTTTAATCAGCCAGTCCTCGCTTGTATCGATACTTCCGACATATGATAACTTGCTGGAAATGTTTTCCTTTATGGAGGAAGGATCTACACCTTCCCTAACGTTTACATAATAAGAAGCAAAGGAATCGATTGGGTTGTTCTTTAGCAGTGAAGAAGAGGTGTGGATGAATACTCCATTACTATAGAAGAAATCGTCAATGGAAAATACTTTGGCTTCTAAAGAAATAGACCCGATTGAGAAACGGATGGTGTCTCCGACATGAACGTTTAACCTATCCGCAATCTTCTTCGTTAGCAATACTTGATCCTTATCCCAATAGGCCGGGAAATTAGTTTTTCCTTCATTTCCATCCAAGGAATAATAAGAATCCATAACCTGGTAATAAGTCGAAACTGAATGGTCATTAAAAAGGACGTCGGTGTTACTTCTTGTATATCCCTCTATTCCCTTAAGCTCATCTGGGCAAAGGTTTTTTAAGTCTTCCGCAATTTTTTCGCGATTGACCTCTCCGGTTAGAGTCAAAGTCACGTCTGCGCTATTGCGGATGAAGGGGTCTGTATGGAGTCCTTTGTTAATAGTATCGTCAATTCCAAAGCCACAGCAAAGCAAGGCCGTGCATCCCATAACACCGAAGATTACCATCAACGACTTAACCTTGTTATGAAGGATATTTCTTATGGCCATTAAAAGAGAAAAAACCGTGCAATTTTTAGATATTTTTTCATTTCTAACGGTTTTTTTCGAATATTTTTGAACACTTGGCCTCATTGATTCGCAAGGAGGCAGCGATGCTTCTTTACGGCAGGTTAAGAAAGTCACCAAAGCGGCAAGTCCCATGAAAACTGCGGCCGTCAAAACCCCCGAAAGAACGGGGAATAGGTAACCGCCTTTTGGCAAGTTATAAAGAATCGAATATTTATTATCCATGATCATCGGAATGATAAGAGGGCCGAGGATTTCACCTATGAGAATTCCGATTCCGGTTACCCCCAAGGTAATCGCGGAATAATATCTTCGAACCATGGATGAAGAAAAGCCCAAAGCCTTTAAAGTTCCTATTTGGACCCTCTCTTTCAAGATGAGTTGGGACATGGTCGTGAGGATAACCAAAATGGCAACGGCAAAGAAAACAAAGGGGAAGACGAAGGTCAATTGCCTTGCTTGGATGACGTCTGTTTCCATAACGGAGGCAAAGCTCGTATCCTCATTATTCTGAATGGAAATAAGATTAGAATCTTCATCGGTTTTTTTGTCAAAATATTCCCTTATTTGTTTAGTCGCGGGTTCTTCATATGAACCGTTGTTATATTTGATAAGGAACTGATCTGGAATCGGGAAACGGGCCGGCCTTTCCCTTTCCCACCCGATAGGGGATAGGGCAAGGGCACCATAGAAGATATCGATTCCCTCTTCCGTAAAATAGGAGGAAAGATATTCATCGAAGGCTTTCGCGAACATTGAAGAGGAAAGTAGATACACCGAAACGGAATAAGAGGCCTTAAGGACATTCTCTGGATGGGACATCAATCCCGTAACGGGGATGCTTAGATTGATTTTCAATGTTTTGACCGGTGTTTTATCGATGGTAACCCCTTCCTTTAAAAAAGGAATGAGATCTTCTTCCGCGATAAAATCGCTATCGACTAGTCCATTCTTCGCATATGGCGATAGATCAAATTCAATCGTGGCAGGTTGGCCGATTGCGACTCTTCCATCAAAACCGGCCTCATCGTTACTGCTGCTTAATATGCTATCGACTATAAAAAAGTCCTCATTGGTTTGAGAAGGACCAGAATTCATTTCCGAAGCTTTGGAAATGGTCGGAAGAGTTGGGGAAATCGCGCAGTAAGCGTTATAGGTATTTAGCTTTGTAAAGGCATAGAATCGGCCTTCCGCTTCTCCTTTTCCATCGACGATGGATTTGATTTCCGTGAGATCGCCTTGGTTTCCTTTCATCGGATTGACGGTGACATAGGTATCGGCAACATTCCCCATTGCATACATCGCGTCGACCCTGTTCCTTAAGGAATCGGCATTAGCTTGCAGACCAACGAACAAAGTTACGGCAATAGCCCCAATCGCGATTATCGCGATGAATTGCTTCCACAAGGAGAAAATCTCCCTGATACCTTGTTTAAAAAGAAAATAGGCAGTCGACTTTTTCACCACTCTATCTCCTCGATCGGTTTTGGGTTCTCCACATAACCATCGTAGGCAATCTTTCCATCCGCGATGCGGATTAGGTGGTTGGCGACTTCGGCGATTTTGGCATTATGGGTAACCATAATAACCGTTTTCTTGTATTTGATTCCTATATCACGAAGCAAAGCAAGGACAGAGGCCCCGGTTTTGCTATCAAGGGCACCCGTAGGCTCATCGCAAAGAAGAAGCCCCGGATTTTTCACGATGGCCCTAGCGATCGCGGTGCGTTGCTGTTCGCCTCCGGAAAGCTCAGATGGATAATTCCCTTCTCGTTTGGATAATCCCACATCCTTAACGACTTCCCTTGCTTCAAACGGTTCCTTCACCAGCGAAGCGGCGATGGCCACGTTTTCAAGGCAAGTCAGATTAGGCAAGAGGTTATAAAACTGGAAAACGAAGCCAACCTCGGTCCGTCTAAAAACCGAAAGCTCCTTCTCCTTCAATTTGGCGATATCCCTATCTCCAAGAAAATAAGAACCATAACTTGGGCTATCCATCCCCCCAAGAACATTCAAAAGGGTGGACTTTCCCGCGCCAGAAGGTCCTAAGATGACGACGAACTCCCCTTCTTCCAAAGAGAAGGAGACATCATCAAGGGCCCTAACTTCGTTCTCCTGGCCTTCATGATAGATTTTTGAAAGGTTTTTAACTTCGATTCTCGGCATATTTATAGTAGACGTCCGTTTTGTAATTTATCGACGCGGTAGAAGCCGATAAGACCAAATACCGCGGGAACGACTGTTACGAGGTTTTTAATGAATTCCAAATATACGTTAATCAATCCATGCCCTTGGTTGGAAAAGGCGCTTTCAACAAAGAGGTTAACGTTTTCGAGAATTCCACTTAAACCAAAGGCCAACATTCCTAAATAAAGAAGGATCTTCCAAACGGTCTGATGGTTGGAAAGGAAGAGGGAAGCAAAGAAAAACGAATACATGACCCCCTCAAATGCAAGGATGACTATATCGACATACAAAGATGGAGTTACGTCTCTATGGAAATAAGAAATCGCCCCACATAGGGAAGGGACCAGCAAGGAAACGGAAGCCAAAAGCCAAGCGTAGATATATAACCTATTCGTGGCAGAGTTATTTTGCTTATCCCCAATCGCCTTAACGAAAGCGATAAGGGTGATTGAAACGACTACTTCCAACGCGGCCTCGGCGATACCCAAAAGATTTGTCCGCTCGTTTAAAAGAATGAAGACGAAGAAATAAATGCCAATAAGGATATGAACAACGTCGAAAATGGCAAAGCCAAGGAACATAAAATGAGCCTGCTTTTTCAGCGCTTCATCGTATTTTGCCTCATCAAATACAAATGTATTTTCGTTATCGCGTTTCATAATGGTCTTTACTCAGTTCTTAAAGCGGTGACCGGGTCTTTTCTAGCGGCGCTAGAAGCCGGCATGATGCCCGCGATGCTCGTTAAGACAATCGAGATAAGGATAACGATCGCGGCAACATAAATCGGAAGGGCCATAATCGTTAAGCCGAAATTGGCGTGGATGATGATGTTGACGATGATTTGCAACACATATGTTACGAGGATCCCGAACAAGCCTGATAAGCCTCCGATAATTAACGTCTCGGCATTGAATAAATGCGACACGTCCCTCTTCCTTCCGCCAAGTGACCTAATGACACCGATCTCCTTGACCCTTTCCATGACAGAGACATAGGTAATGATTCCGATCATTACAGTGGAAACAACAAGGCTTAAACTAGTGAAGGCGACAAGAGCAATCGTGATTATCTGAATAATGTTGTTGATTATCGTGATAATCAGTTGAAGGTTATCATTATAGTTGATATCGACTCTATCGACCGCGGCTATATAATAGCCGTCTTCCAATTCGATGTCCTCCTTGCTGTTCCAAACATCAAGATAATCCGTTACATGATATTTGGTGTCGAATGAATTTGGGTAAATCGAGATTTTGGAAGGAATAGAGGACCCACCTACCGAATTTTTGGTCATGGTAGCGGTCATCGTGGTTGAACCCGACCCTCCGGAAGCCATGGCAAACCAAGCGCTTAAGGCGCTGGTGATGTCCATTTGAGAAGTTCCAACAGGGGCATATGCAACATCGTGATTGGGAAGTTCGGTCGGAGTCCCGGAAGTTGGGAAGAAATAATAATCATAATGGTAGGTGACATACATCTCGTTTACGATCTTCTCGCCAGTTATGGCATCACGGCTTGTGGTGACGGTAGAGGAAATCGAACCGACTAGGTTTATATGTTGGACTATTTCGCTGGCTTTGTTATCCGCGATAAAGCGTCTAGTGAAGGCAGGCGTGTAATATAGGCCAGAGTCCAAACAGCCATAACGCACCCCTTCTTTTGGTTTGAGGATACCAACAACGTTGAGTTCCATGCCCTTGTTTTCGGTCATCCAATTTGGGTCTTCTTCGTACGCGTAATTGAAAGTGTCGTAGGGGGTCATCGTTCCGTTGACGCTCATTTGTTTGGTGGTCGGAGAGAAAATGACATCGTTTGGATAATAACGGAATTTCTTGGACATCAGTTTTTCGATTGACACGCGTTGCATATCTTTGAAAGCCTGCTGTCTTTCTTCGGTGAAATAAGCAACCTTAATTGGATCGTTATCGTCATACCCGTAATAATAGATGTAATTCATGAGGTCGCTTTGGCCATAATAACCAAGCATCGTAAGCATCAAGTCGCTGACGCGGTTATTGTGATCGAGAACGATCATCAATTCGTTTTCTCCGCTCGCGAACTTGCCTTCGACGATATCGTATTGGGACAAAACGTATTTCTCATCATCGACAGATTGACCGATGATATCGGTAAATGCGGGAATTTGATCTGCGAAAGTCGCATAATCCGTTTGGGAGATAATCGCGACGGCATAATTGACAAAAGCGGCGATAGAACGGCGAACTTCCACATCATTTCCATCATCCCAAACAAGGTGATCATCCGTATAAAGATTGTTCAACGGATCGATTCCGTAGGACTTTTTGATCGCGGCGTAATATTCCTTTGGCATCGCATCGATGAAGCGAACGTATTCTTCCGTGATTTCGTTCGTCGATAAGGAAGCCCCGAGGCCATCGGTTGCATTGACCAATTGCTCAATCATCGAATTGACGTCGATATAACCGTCTTTGATATTCGAAGCGACCGTATTGACCGTGCTTCCAAAATTGGAGGTGGCCGCGGCAAGGTTAGCTATGCTAAGGGAGGATCTAGATACGGTAATAGGGTTGCCAGAAAGCATATCGTCTTGGACGGAAGCGATGTAATTGGTAACCCCACTGGAAACGGCGATGACGGCGGAAACGCCGACAATGCCGATTGAAGAGGCGATAACCGTCATGACGGTTCTTTTGGCTTTGACGTAAAGGTTTCTAGCAGATAAAGCGAAGGCGGTAAACCAGCTCATTTTGGCTTTTTCTTCTTCGACGGAACGCGAAAGGTTGGACTTGGTTTGGCTTTCGCCTTCGGTAAGAACGGCCTCTTTTTTCTCCTCTTCGTCGGAATAAGGCATTGAGTCGCCAACTACTTCTCCATCAAGCAAATTGATGATACGGGTCGAATATTTTTCTGCTAAATCAGGGTTATGGGTGACCATGATTACGAGGCGGTCTTTGGAAATCGCCTTCAATATGTCCATGACCTGGATGGAGGTAACGGAATCAAGGGCACCAGTAGGTTCATCGGCGAGGATTATATCTGGATCGTTAACAATCGCGCGAGCGATCGCGACGCGTTGGCATTGTCCACCAGAAAGTTGATTTGGATATTTACGGTATAAGCCTTTTAGACCAACAAGATCCAAAGCTTTTTGGGCTTTGGCTTCCCTTTCCTTTTTGGTTAGACCGGCGATTGTTAATCCAAGTTCGACGTTTTGTTGGACGTTAGATTGAGGAATCAAATTGTAGGATTGGAAAACAAAACCAATGCGGTGGTTACGGTAAACGTCCCAGTCATGGTCCTTGAATTCCTTGGTGGAACGCCCAAGGATATAAAGGTCTCCTCCGTCATAATGGTCGAGACCTCCAATGACATTCAAAAGAGTTGTCTTGCCACAGCCGGAGGGACCGAGGATAGAAACGAATTCGCTTTTTCTAAACGAAAGGCTGACCCCTTTTAAGGCAACGACCTCCATATCGGAGGTTTTGTAGACTTTTTTGATTTTGTCTAATCTCAGCATTTCGATTCTATTCCTTTGGAATGCCCGTTAATTTTCCAGCCTAAAAGAACTTTTTACAATAGAAAAGCATTCCATATTTCTTTGTTATCCAAAGAAAACGCTTACAGGATTAATCAACCGAAAGAAGAAGATCGCCCTCTTCCAAGTCGCGACGGATAAGTCCCTCGGAATAGGAAACTAGCTTTGCTAAGCCCATTTCTTCGTATTCGCTCGGCTCGATTACGGCGAGGATATCGAGATAAATGTGAGTCTTGCGGCGGATGAAATTCTTGTGGACCTTATCAGCATTCTTTACGCAGCAAACAACAACCGGGGCTTTAACGTCCGTGCCAATATGGAATGAACCTGGCTTAAATGGAAGTAAAAGCTCTTCGGTTTTGTTTCTGGTTCCTTCCGGACAAATGTTGATATTGCATAAACCCTTTTCAAGGTAGGAAGAGGCTTTATGGATGGCCTCGATACCTTCGTTCATGTTTTCGCGGTTAATGGGAATGAAGCCTGCATGATGGATGAAAGGACCGGCGATCGGGAAATCAAGGTTTTCTGGTTTGGTAACACAGATGATCATCTTCTTCATTCCGGCAATAAGAGCCATGTGATCGAAGTTTGACCTATGATTCATAACCATAAAATAGGGTTCTTTTGGAAGAGGCTTGCCCCTGACATGCACTTTGACGCGGATTAGGAGGAAGAACCATTTCAAGGTTTGACGAATGACGCCATAGTAGAAATGATTTGGCTTTTCAGTCGCCTTCTTCTTATCAAGGAAAAGGCCCCAAAGAATGAGGATGATAACCCAGACCCCAAAAAGAAGAATAAAAAGCGGAAGCCACATGATTATGCCCAAAAGGCAGAACCACGGCGAAACGCCGGAAGCATAAATCCAATAGGTGAGTCCTGCATCCCCGGCAAGAGCAAGAATTAAGGTTACGGTTACGGTACGCATGACTGTATTGTAGGCGCGCGGAATTGAATTGCAAACTGCAAATTTCTCCATTCAAGAGTTTTTTTAGGGCGTTTAAACGCGAAAAACCATACATGGGTCCTTTGCTTTTTCAATTATCGATGCAAATCAAAGGATTATGCCGAAAAAATGGAAATTTATGCTTATTTGAACAAAAAACGATTGCTTTCCTACTTCTCTGCGATTTAACGAAAAATACTACCGTTTTGCCCTATATGTGATAAAACGGTAGGTGTTTTTACCGTCCATAAAACATTACGAAGATCATGAGGATTATGGGATAATTAAAACATGGATAACCTTCTAAAAATCTATGGCGAACCATTGGAGAACGGATTTGCTAAATACCTAAACCTTCAAATCCTCAAAAGACTTGATGGGGTTGGAATGAATTGCGGAGTGGAATACACATCCATTCCTTTCTTTGCCCGTCTTCCTAAAAGCACACGTTATCACCACTCCTTGGGGGTGGCTTTGATAGTTAACCATTTCGGAGGGTCAAAAGAGGCCGTGTTATCGGGGCTATTTCACGACATTGCCACTCATTGTTTTGCCCATTCCATCGATTTTCTTAATGGGGATTATGAAAAACAGATATCGACGGAAGATTTAACCGCTTCTTTACTCAAAGGTTCCGAAGAATTAATTGGTTACCTTGCTGAAGACAACGTGAATCTTAATTCGATTATCGATTATTCCCTTTATCCTCTTTGCGATAATCCCTCCCCGCACCTTTCCGCGGACCGTCTTGAATATACATTAAGGAACATACTTTATTTTGGCTTTGCCGATTTGAAAACCATCAAGACCATGTATCAAGATTTGATGGTTGGCGAAAACGAATTCGGCGAAAATGAAATTATGTTCAATCATCTGCAGGAGGCCTTAAGTTTTGGTCTTTTATCCCTGAAAACGTCCGAGGTGTATGTATCAAACGAAGATCGTTACGCCATGGAAGATTTGGCCTTGACCTTAAAGACGGCTATATCAGAAAAGCTTATTTTGCCAGAAGACTTAATGAAAACGGAAAAGGAATTAATCGCTAAACTAGTTTCATCAGATCGCGGGAAGAATTTCTGGAATCGCTATAAATCCCTAAAAGAGGTCAAAGAAGAAAACTCGCCTTCTGCCTATAAGATAAAATCGAAATTGCGTTACATAAACCCATATATTTATGGTCAAGGAAGATTAAGCGATTTATCTAATGAATTTGCAGAAGATCTGCAAAAGTTTCTTTTAACGGATTTTTCTAAACCTTTAACAGGCGTATACTCCTTGCTATGAAAGACGACAAAATCATTTTGTTTGATTGCTTCGGTCTTTTCGTGAAAGACCCGTTCGTTGAGTTTTTCAATAGGCGTTATGGAAAAGATGGACCAAGATTAAAAGACCACTTCTGTATGGGAGCGGATCTTGGAAAATGTGACAAAGATGAATTGTTTCAACAAATGGAAGGTGAACTATCGTTAGACAAAGAGCTCATCGCGAACGAACTCAAGAGAATATCAACGCCAATCCAAGAAATGATCGAACTAGCCAAAAAATGTAAAAGAAGGCACCCCGTGTATTTGCTTTCAAACTGCATTAAGGGAATGATTGAATTCATTTTCGATGGGACCTCTTTTTCGGAATGCTTCGACGGGGAATTCAGGAGTTATGATTTGGGGCTTATCAAACCAGGACGAGAAATCTATGATTTCGTCATGAAAAGTCTTTCTCCTATCGATGAAATCTACTTCTTCGATGACAATCCTGCAAATCTAATCGAAGCAAAAAACGCGGGCATCGAGGCAATTTTATTTAAGGATGTTCCTTCTTGCGAAAAGGAACTGGTGGCAAGGGGTCTACTATGAAGAAGAATCAGATTAAACGGGAGTTCGCTAGGTTTTCTCCTTCTTTAGATAAAGGCTTGTCGAAGAAAGAAGTCGAGCAACGAGCTTCCGAAGGAGCGATCAATCGTCCATCAAAAAAAGTCGAAAAATCCTATTTGAGGATGCTTTTCGACAATATCTTTACCCCTTTTAACATCGCTTTGTTCGTTATTGCCGCCCTTTTCCTTTTCTTCATGATCTACCTTAACGTCACCGGAAGACATGACGTGGTCGAAAAGGATTTTGGTATTTCCAAATTTGGCTTTCTTATCCCCGCAGTCGTCAATTCGACCATAGGAAGCGTTCAGGAAATCCACGGGAGGTGTGTATTAAATAAACTCAAATTATTGAACCAAGCCAAGGCTAACGTAATCCGCGAGGGGCAAAACATATCCTTATACGCGGAGGATATTGTTTTGGACGACGTCATGAGATTATCCGCGGGTGAGCAATGCCTTGCCGACTCCATCCTCCAAGAAGGTGAAATATACGTCGATGAAGGTATGTTGACGGGGGAAAGCGACCCTATCGCCAAGAAAAAAGGCGATTTCGTTTATGCCGGGTCCTCCATTCTTGTTGGAAGCGGCATAGCCATCGTCGAACGCGTTGGAGACGATACGTTTGCCCACTCCCTTTCAGGACAGGCCAAGGAATTGCCTCGCCATCATAGCGAATTGATGACTATCATCAACAAAATCATTCGCTTCCTCGCCTATGCCATCCTTGTCGTTGTCGCGGTGATCATTACCACCTTATGTATCAAAATAACAATCCATGGCGGAAACCCAGAGGTCTTCGGATCCTCCTTATCCCTTTCCGACGCCGCGACCTGGGGAAGGATCGTTATTACCTCGGGGGCGTTCGCGGTAGGCATGATTCCTGAAGGGCTGGTTCTTCTTACTTCCGTCGCCCTCATGGTTTCGATTTTGAAATTAGCAAGGCAAAAGACCCTCATTCAAGAACTCTATTCATTAGAAAACCTTTCGCGAGTAGATACCATCTGTTTGGATAAGACAGGTACGTTAACTGACGGAACGATGAACGTCGTTGAAGCAAGATTCTTAGGGAATGAAGAAGAGGCCACTTGCTATCTTCGCCATCTTTTAGGCGCTTTTAGCGAAACCAATCCAACCTCCGCGGCCCTTGATGAGAAATATGGCCACGAAGCCTCTTCCGAAATAAAGGATAAGATTCCTTTCTCCTCCATTAAAAAGCATTCTGGGATTGTGTATGAAAACGGGGACACCATCCTTTTGGGTGCCCCAGAATACCTTTTAAAAGAGGATGCCAAAGAACTTGAATTCGTAAAAGAAAAGGCAAAAGAGGGGAAGCGTGTATTGGCTTTGACCAAAAATGAGGAGCCGATTGCCCTATATGTCATCGAAGACCACATTAGGTTGTCCGCGAAAGAAACCCTTACTTTCTTCTACGAAAACGGGGTCGATATCAAAATCATCTCCGGCGATAACCTCTTAACCGTTTCGAAAATTGCGTCCGAATGTGGGGTTAAAGATGTTGAAAAAGGCATTTCGCTAGAAGGGATGCCCTTAGAAAAAATCAAAGACGTCGTCAAAGACAACACGATCTTTGCCCGCGTGTCCCCCGAACAAAAATTGGCGATAGTCGAAGCCCTCCAGGAAAACGGCCATAAGGTAGCCATGACCGGGGATGGCGTTAACGACATCCTGGCCTTAAGAAAAGCCAATGCCTCTATTACTTTTGCCAAAGCGACCGACGCGGCCAAAAGCTGCTCGGATGTCGTTTTGCTCGATAACGACTTCAAGCATTTGAAGGAAGTCGTCGGTCAAGGAAGAAGGGTAGTCAACAACATCGAAAGGGCGGCCATCCTTTTCCTTATGAAGACTACCGCAATCATCGGTCTCGCCTTTGCCCTTATCCCATTTAAAAAAGGCCAATTCTGGTATAGCGTGGAGAATATCTATCTCCTTCAAACCGCGGTTATAGGGGTAGGGGGTTTCCTCCTTTCTTTGGAAAGCCACAAAGAACCAATACGCGGATCCTTTATGCGAAACGTTTTCTCAAAAGCCTTGATATCCGGCTTATTGGTTTTAGCAGCCGCAATCGCACCTTTGATATTGTGCAGATCCACCGCCCTTTTTAACGGGACCCCCGTAATTTCCGAAGATAGTGCCAAATCCCTAATTTCCATATTAACCGGTTTAGCAGGATTCGTATGCTGCGTTTGCATGTGTACCCCATTCACAAGATATAGGTTTATTTGCCTTATCGCGGTCATTCTATTTGGAACGTTCCTAGTATTTGCGCTTCCCACTTCTATCGTTGGAGGAAAGGCCACCTCCTTCTCCATGTTCGTTTCCCCTGATGGGAATTTCTTCCATGCCCCCTTCTTCCAAGTTGCTTTCCAACCCTGGAATTCCGAGGTCATGATCGAACTCCACAAAAATTATGTGAACTATGTCGTCATGGGATCTTTCCTTCTCATAGCCTTCCCTTTATACGGAGCGACCTACCATTTTGTGAATAAGCGCTTCGTTCTTGGGCACGTCAAAAAGGAATCTAGTAATAAAAACTAAATAATTATTTACCCTTATTTTCATCGCTGTTTTTCCGTAAAAACATCGACTAAAAGGGCTCTTTCTTCTTTTTGACCGACAAGCAATGAAGGAAACTCGGATTCGGACCTCATTGCTTTTTATTTGTATATGCGCATAATAATGCCCGCATATGGACAAAGCGACTTCAAAAAAGAAAAAAGTAATAATCGTCGGAGGGGGCATGTCTGGCATGACTGCCGGCATCTACCTTCTCGATAACGGTTTTGATGTGGAGATCTACGAAAAGCATTCCATTCCTGGCGGAGAATGCACCGGATGGGTCAGGGAAGGCCAATATATCGATGGCTGCGCCCATTGGCTTATCGGAACCAATCCTGGTTCTTGCCTCTATCCGATTTGGGAACATATCGGGGCCTTTGAAAATATCCGCCTTTACGACAATGACAACCTATCCACCTATTATTTTGCGGATGGAAGCGTCGCTTCGCTTCATTCCGATATCACCACGCTAGAAAAAGAACTAATCACCCTTTCCCCGAAAGACAAAAAGCAGATTCGTTCTTTCATCAGAACAATCGAAGCATACACCCATGTCGTTATTCCAACCAAAAAACCAATCGAAACCATGAACATCTTCGAATTGATCGCTATGGGCATTAAGTGCTTGCCATTCTTTGGTCCTTATTTGAAATACCGCAGGATGTCCGTCGAAGAATACGCCAAAAAATTCAAAGACAAACGAATCGGCGATATGCTTGTCCGTTTTATGGGCGGGGATTACAACATGCATTCCCTCTTCTATGTCCTCCAAGGGTTCTGCACCCGTGATGCGGGTGTTCCCGAAGGCGGATCGCTTAAGATGGCGATGCGAGTCGCCAACCGCTTCAAAAGCCTTGGAGGGGTAATTCACGTTGCTTCTCCCGTTAAGAAAATCGTCCTCGATAAGTCTCTTGTTAAAGGTATCGAGTTAGAAAACGGAACATTCGTCGAAGCGGATTATGTCGTTTCATCCGCGGATGCGCACTTCACCTTCAACAAGCTCCTTCCTGATTTGAAGATGCCAAAATTCTTCAAAGAAAGATTCTCCAAGCCGGCTGATTACCAATTACGCTCAGCTTTTCAAGTCTCCTTGCAAGCCAATTGCCCAATGGATGATTTCCCACGCATGTGCGACTTCGAAATCCCTGAGGAAATAGTCGGCAAGGATAAAATAACCAGCTTCGTAATTCGTAACCATGCCTTCGACAAATCTCTTTCCCGCAATCACAAAGCGCTTCTTACGATTCTCCTTCCAACCTATGAAGAGACTTATGACTACCTCGCTTCCTTAAGCAAGGAGGAATATGCCTCCCTCAAAAAAGGTGTAGGGGAAAGATTTAGGAAGATCGCCGCGGAAAAATTAGGTATTAAAGAAGAGGATTTGGTCCTTCTTGATGTGACTAGTCCGTTGACCTACACCCATTACGCAAACGCCTATAAAGGCGCCTATATGTCCTTCCTGACCACCAAAAAAAGCAAGGGCCTAATGGTTGGATGCCGCGTCAAAGGCGTAAGGAACCTCCTTCTTTCCGGCCAATGGTTAATGCCGCCAGGCGGACTTCCAGTTGCCTTATTCACCGGAAAGCACGCCGCCTATAACATTTGTCAGCTTGAGAGAAAGAGATTCATCGACAAAGAAGAAACCCGCGTCAAAGGCGCGCTCAAAACAAAAATCGCTTAAGAAAATGGCAAGCCGCGCTCGACTTGCCATTTTTTGTTCTTCGAATGGTTTATTTATCAATGACCCTCGTGGACCTCACGTTATATGTCAACGCAAATGTTCCGCACATAATCGTCGGAATGAAAATCGATAAATACATCGCCACATATGTATACCATCTCGCTGACATCTGTCCCAAGAAATCGAGTCTTGCGGTAATCGCGGAATAAATCGAGAAGGTCAGAGCAACCGCAACCATAACCAAAGAAACGCACCGAGTGAACTTTTGGTCCTTTTGTTTGACCAAAAACACGGATACCAAAGCAAAGAGAATTGTTAATATGGCGATTTGAATGGCGTTTCTTTGAGGAAGGAGAATATTCACAAGTATCGCACCAAGGAAGGGAATGATTGCTAACATATAAGCGATTTCCCCTTTCTTATAGCCAATTATTCCGTAAACCCCGATCGACAAAACCGATAAAGTTATCAGGATGTATGAGGCAATCATCCATCCGCCAAGATTGTGGATGTCGACAAACACCAGCAGGTAGACGGCAACCACGAGCAAAAGGAAAATCAAGATCATCTGAACGAATAATAGAATCGCTTGGCCTTTTTTGATTCCGTATTTTTGCATTGTATCCATAAACGGGCCCTCCAACTTAATTATATATGCCAAGAAAGAAAAAAATCCTTAACAAATAAGGATTGTTTCGTCGATTTGGTGGCCCCCGTCGGACTCGAACCGACACGCCCTCATCAGGCAGTGGATTTTGAGTCCACCGCGTCTACCATTCCACCAGGGGGCCATGTTTGCCTTTTTTAGGCCATGAGAGTTTATCCTCTTTGCCGATTTTTCTCAACAACAATCGAAAGGGATTAACTTTTATTCAGTTGGCGCGCCCGACACGATTCGAACGTGCGGCCTCAACCTTCGGAGGGTTGCGCTCTATCCAACTGAGCTACGGGCGCAATTTGGTGCACTGGACGAGACTTGAACTCGTATGGGGATTAGCCACTAGCTCCTGAAACTAGCGCGTATACCAATTTCGCCACCAGTGCACGGATGGAAATATACTCTTATTACCCCAAAAAGTCGAATATGGATTGGAGGATGTCCTTGTCGAAATCCGTTTTGGAGTAATCGAATACCGGAAGAGGTGAAGAATTGCGGTAGGCCTCCCTCATTTTGTTTTGGAACTCCTCATAATACACTTGGGATTTCTTGTCCCAAAAGGCTTGATGGCCACGTCCCTCCGCACATAGGAAATGAACATGTGCGTTTTCCGCACATTCCTTTTGGTAACGGAGGAAATAATGATTGTAATCGACCATTTTATCGAGATCGCCGAAAAGGACTAAGACTTCCTTATTTGTTTTCTTCATCTCCTCTAAGCCATCATATAGACCCAAAGGACCAAATTTTCTTTTAAGGTATCCTTTAACCGCCATAGCGAGGAGTTTGTTTTTTGGCAACGTCGACATCGCCATATCGAAAACCGAATTAAAGCCCGAAATGCAGACGACTTTATCGACATGGTATTCCTCTTTTAGCCCTCCAAGAGCGGTATACCCGCCCCAGCTATGTCCAACGGTATAACGCGGCAAGCCCCTTATCGATTCATCTTTTTCCAAGAATTCGAAAAAGGCTTTCTGATCAAGCAAAGGTTGGGCAACTCCTACGCAATCCCTACCCTCGCTTTGGCAACATCCCGTATTGTCATAGGCATAAACGATATACCCCTGCTTTGCAAAACGGGAAATAAGGTCGCTATAGGCTCTTCTTCCCGCGAAGGCGCCGTGATGGAAAACAACCACCCCTTTAGCGGGGACATCGATGAAATATTTGCCACCGACAAGTTTGTTTTTTCCGGAAACAAAGGAAAACGGTATGCTTTTTACCACAAAATCATCAGGATCATAATAAGGCATATTAGGTTCGCCATCATGGCGAAGAGGAAAAGAGGATTTAAACGCCTTATCAATAATCGGGTCGAGGATCATATCAATGCTTTTTCCTTGCCTTGAGGCGATATCCGAATATCATCGTGCCCAAAGCACGTAACCATTGCCCGTTTGCGAGCTTTAGCAATCCGAGAATCGTTTTTTGAGAAATGCCATCCATCGCCAAATTGCGAAGAGGAAGTTCATAGAATCCAGCATAAAGCATTTTTCCATCTCTTCCAGAGAAATCCAATCTGGCATTGGCTTTTTTGATGAGGAGCTTACCGGTTTTTGTAGAGGAAATATCCGTAATCGTCGAATCCAAAGTATAGGGCGGGAGACGGGAATCGCGTTCAAGAGGCACGCTTCTGCCTAGCAATGCTTCAAAGTCGTTATCATAACTTAGGAAGCCGTCTTTTCCCGGATTGTAATACACCGGTAGGCTATATTGGAGCGAAGGGAAGAGATCTTTGGAGGTGGCAACGATCTTTTTTGAAGCGACAATGTTAACGCAATCATCGCCGACTTCGAGAAGGTATTCGCCCGCTTCAACCTTCATTTGTTTGCTGGCTTTGTCGTAATGGGACAAGACATCATACGGGATATCGATGGAAACGGTTTTACGGCTTTCTGGTTCCAAGTTCACCTTTTCAAAAGCGACAAGGAAACGTTCGGGTTTGAAAACGTTTTGTTTCTTGGGATTGAGGTATATTTGAACAACATGTTCGCAAGGGAACTTGGAACGGTTGATAACCTCGACGCTCATCGTCACTTCTTCGCCTGGGCATAATATGCTCTTCGATGCCGAAATCTCGCCATAGCCGATTCGAGCATAACTAAGTCCATACCCAAATGGATAAGCGACATCTCTTCTTATCGTAACGTAGTAGCGATAACCGACGTAAAGGGATTCCCTATAAAGGGATTGCGACTGAGATCCGGGATAAAACCCAAAGGATGGTACATCGGCGAAATGGATAGGCCAAGATTCGGCGAGATGGCCACTTGGGCACGTCACGCCAAGAAGAATATCGTCTAGGGCCTCTCCGCCCGCTTCTCCTGGAAGATAGCATAGCAAGATGGCTTTGGCTTTGTCGCGGAAAGGAAGTTCCACAGGAGAGCCGACGTTCAAAACAACGATAATGTTTTTGTTAACCTCATAAATCTGGTTGAACAAACGGGTTTGTTCATCGGGAAGGAGCATATTGCTTCTATCATAGCCTTCGGATTCCGTGCCGTAGTTATTTCCTAAGAACAATATGACCTTGTCGGATTTCGAAGCTAGGTCGATAGCCTCGATGGCTAGATCGGGATCGGTGAAACCGTTTAGGTTATAACCCTGAGCGTAAGGGATTCTCGTTCCTTTTCCATCGGTGGAATCAAGGAAAGAAACAACATTCAAAGGATTTACGATGGAGGAACCGCCTCCGTTAAGGCAAGGCTCTTTGGCAAGAAGACCAATAACGCAGGCCTTCTTATATGATTTTAAGGGGAGCATGCCATCGTTTTTGAGTAAAACGATACTCTTGGCAGCAGCCTCTTTGCAGGTAAGATGGGCTTTGTTAGCGGAGAAATCAGCGACTTTCTTTTCCCGCCCCTCTTTGGCTTTTGTAAGCAAATTGATAATTCTTTCGGAAGAGGCGTCAGCGGCATCTTTATCAATGATTTTACGGTTAAGCGCGTTTATTAAATCGCTCTTCCTATCAACCATTCCCGGCATCTCGACATCGAGGCCGTTGTTATGATTGTATATATAGTCATTCGCCGCGCCCCAGTCGGATACGGTGACGCCATCATATTTCCAGGAATCGCGAAGGGTATCGATCAAAAGCTCACGGTTATCACAGGCGTAGACCCCGTTAATTTTGTTATAGCTTGCCATGATCATCCATGGCTTACCTTTTTTAACCGCGATTTCAAATGGTTTTAGATAGATTTCGTGGAGGGCCCTTTCATCGACGATGGAGTCATTGACCATCCTGAAATATTCCTGCGAATTACAGGCGAAATGCTTTAGGCAGGCCCCTACTCCCTTAGATTGGATTCCTTTGATAAAGGAAGCCGCGAGTTCTCCCGAAAGGTATGGGTCTTCGGAATAATATTCAAAGTTCCTTCCGCATAGAGGATTGCGCTTGATGTTGCAACCTGGGCCTAAAAGGACATCGGTTTTGGAAGCGCGGCATTCAAGGCCAAACGATTCGCCGATATCCTTAAGGACTTCCCTATCGAAAGAACAGGCAAGCAAAGCCGGGGAAGGATAACAGATTGATTGGGCTAACGGCCTTTTGGAATCATTAGGATCAGCCCCGTTTTCACCAATGCGAAGACCTAACGGGCCATCATGGACCGTAATGGAAGGCAAATCCAAAGAAGGGAGACCCCTTATCTTCCAATTGCCTTCTCCATAAAGGATGGAGGCCGTTTCCCTAACGGTCAAGGTGCGTTTTTTCTTTGATTTTCTTGCCATGTTGCAATTAATTATGCCCCTTCAAGGGGCAAAAAGGAATAATGTGCTTTAAGATTGGAGGTCTTTAAGCCAAAAACGAAGGGAATCCTTGGAATGGGAATACCAGGCTTCTTCATGATGTTCTTGCTTCGGATCGTTCATGAAAAGAAGTTTTTTCTCATCATAACCAGTCGATTCGAGGTACTTCTTCATTTTGAAATTTCCCTTCTCAAAGCGTTTCTCAAAGCCTTTGCCTCCGACGAACATCGAAATCTTGCCAACGGTCGATGGATTAGGATCCACGTCTTTTAGGATATTGAGGATGTCCTTTTCATCGTAGAAGAAGAACGGTATTGAATAGGCGAGGCTAAACCCGAACACGTCTTTACGGTAGAAAAATGCGTAAAACGCCATAATGCCCCCCATGGATGAACCACCGATTCCGGTATATTCTTTCCCTGGTAATGTTCTAAAAGTCTCATCGATATAGGGTTTAAGCTCATCCGCGATATAATCGATGTAGCGATCTCCGATCGGGTGATTTGGGCCCATTCTTTTGACAATAGAAGGTTTAACTGGATAAGGCGGGTTTAGTTCATTGGTTCTTTGAAGAGGATCTTTCGGACAATCTATCCCCACGAATATCGGAGGGGTGAGGCCCTCTTCCGAAAGTTCATGGGATACGCGATCAAGGTGCCAATCACCATAAGCGGAATAAGCGGCATCAACGAGGTTTTGCCCATCAGACATATAAATAACTGGAAAACGTTTCTTTGGGTTCTTTTCATATTCGGGAGGAAGCCAAACACGAACCATCCTAGGGTCGGTGGCGAAAGGAAGGATAATCTTCTTTCCATAATAACTTCCATAGACCATCGTGGAATTCTTTAACGGAAGAAGTTTTTCGAAGATACCGATTTTCTTGTTTGAACCACTCTTTTTCATACGCATTAATTTTAAAACTTATAAAAGGAATTTCTAGACCGCTTCCTCTAATTAAATAGAGGAAAAGAAAAGCCAAGAAGCTAACTAACCTTTCCTATCTCTAAGAAAGTGGGCACCTTGGTCAGCCATTAGGATTCCTTGTCAAGCAAGGCTTTCGACACAGGCTTTCTCCAGTCAGGTTCCCTAAATTAACATGTAGGGAAGCGCATGCCTCTTGGCACATTTATTGTAGCCTAGCGCAAGCAAGGCTGGAAGTGCATGAAGCATAGGGAGTTCTATACATCGACAAGGTTTTTCCGATTAGGTTGGCTTACAATCGAAAAGAAATGAAGAACAAAAAATCTCCGCGGTCTGCGGAGATCAATGATTAACATGGTGGACCTTGTGGGGCTCGAACCCATGACCTCCTCCATGCCATGGAGGCGCTCTCCCAGCTGAGCTAAAGGCCCATGTGCGCTTTTTAGCGCGTCCATAAGAATAGGGAAAGGATTAATCCTTGTCAAGAGAAACTTGACCGTTTAAATGCCTTTTGAGAGATCGTCGATATGATTTCTTATGGAGTCGTCGAAGGAATCGTATAAACGGAGGAAGGCTTCAACTAATTTAGGGTCGAATTGAGTGCCTGAGCATCTCTTCAATTCCGCAATCGCGACCTCGTCGCTTAAAGCCTTGCGGTAGCTCCTATCGCTCGTCATGGCGTCGAAGCAATCGCAGATCGTGATTATGCGCGCGAAATAAGGAATATCTTCTCCTGCCAATCTATCGGGATAGCCATAGCCGTCAAAACGCTCGTGATGGCTCCTAGCAACTTGTTGGAAAATCGGGAATTCCTTAATGCCGCGGAGGATATCTCCTCCAATGGAGGAATGGGATTGAATAATAGAGAATTCCTTGTCGTTTAGTTTGCCAGGCTTTGTGAGGATCATCTCGGAGATAGCGACTTTGCCTACGTCATGAATCAAACCCGCCAAATAGATTTGTTCGGTCTCCATCGGTGGCAAACCAAGCGTTTCCGCCATTCCCTTCGCGTAAGCGGCCACGCGGAAGGAATGGCCGTTGGTGTAATGGTCCTTCGCGTCGATTAGATCCGCTAAAGAAGTTAGAGTTTCCAAAGTCAATTCTTCGTACGATGCCTTCTCGTTTTTAAGCTCTTCGGTTCTTGTGGCCACTTGAATCTCCAACGATGCCTTAAGCTCGTTGAGTTCGTTTAGGGTAATCATCAATTTGGCATAATCGGGGGTTTCGATTGAGAAGAAAACGACAAGTGAACCGATCGCGCAGCCAAAGTCGGAAAGTAAAACATTCTGGAAGAAGACAAGCTGCAATCCATAAGCCAAGAAAAAGAAGGCGAAGAAGATGGAGATGCAAATGATTTGACGGGTGTTGAATTGCTTCCTTTTAACAACGAAGATGACAAGCGATTCAAATACGAAAATCAAAGAGAAAAGAGTGATTGGGAGAAAGAACCATCCGTGTTTATAAGGATTTTCCCTTGTGTAATCGAAGTTGAAATACCATCCGTTAAAGAAATTGACGATTAAAGCAACGACATAGAGGCCCAAAGCACAGAGGTTAACGATATAAAAGATTTTCCTTGTTTTCTTCGTTGTATCCTTCAAGGCAAAAGAAGCCGTGTAATAGAAGAAAAGAAGGGAGACCACAATGGTTGATAAGAAGTAAAGACTATTGAAAACATAGTTTACTGAGTCAGGAAAACTCTTGGCGAAAGCATTCGTTACAACCGTGGCGATGTTAAAGATGTACATTATCATCCCGGCGATAAGGAAATAACGGAAACGCTTATTGACCAAATTGGTTGAAGAATAATTAATGGAGACAATCAAAAACACGACAAAGTTGATAACAACCGCGGCAATCGTGAATGAAATGTCATAGCCTAAATTCATAATTTATGACGAAATAATACCACATAAAGTGGTAAAATTGCTAAATAAAACCGCGGATTCCCGCGGCGAGAAGGTTATCTAACCCTTTTGATTTTCTTTACTTCGTTAACTGGCTCATCGATAACTTCGACCTTTTCGATGACCACTTCTCTATAGGGACGGTCGGAACGATCGGTATCGACAGAGGCGATTTTATCAAGGACGTCAAAGCCATCTAACATATGCCCGAAGGCAGCATATTGCCCATCTAGATGTGGGGCGTCCTTATGCATAACGAAGAATTGGCTGGATGCTGAATCATTGACCATGGTGCGGGCCATGGAAAGGACACCGCGTTTGTGCTTTAACGGGTTATCGACCCCATTGGCCTTGAATTCGCCTTTGATGGTGTAATCGATGTTCTTTCCTTTGAGGTCTCCCCAGCCACCTTGGATCATGAATCCTTTTATGATGCGATGGAAAATCAAGCCATCGTAGAATCCGCTTCTAGCAAGCTCTACGAAGTTCGCGGCGGAATTCGGCGCGGCGTCATAATCTAGGGCAAAAGTCATCACCCCATAATCCTTAACGGTCATTTTTATCATGGTTTTACTCCTTGTTTCAAAATCGGGTATATTTTAACCAAAATGCGGGGGTTCAATCTATCCCCACAGTTCAAGTTGTGATATAGTTTGGTAGTTTTCCAAAGGAAATAATCATCATGAAAGTTATGCTATTTGCAATCCTCGATAGGGTCGAGGAAACGGAGGTTCTCTTACGCCGCCTTTCCAAGGAGGGGTATAACGGAACCGTTATCTCCACCACTGGCATGCATCATGTTTTACCGAAGATCGAAGGCGAAAGCGTATCCGTCAGCCTTTCGATGTTAATGGATGATCTCCCTTCTGGTAACCTCACCGTCTTCATCGTCATCGATGAGGATAAATTGGAAACCCTGAAGAAAGAGATTCGCGACGCCACGGAAAACTGGACGAAGATCAAAGGAGGCATGTTCGTCTTGCCTTTATCTTCCGTCGAAGGAACGTTCTAAAAGAAAATACCCTTCACCATATCAAATATCGATACATGTGTCGGGTATTTTTTATTCGCCTTCAATAGTCTCAATGAAGTAATGGGGTCTCTTTTTGACTTCGATATTCATCTTTCCTAGATATAGCCCAATAAGGCCAAGGCAGACGAGGATTAAGCCAGTCATTAAGGAGATAAAGGGGAAGAGATAATAATAGATTGAAAAGGCTAGGACGTTAACTCCGTTAAGAATGCCAAATGTCACCATGGCAATGACGGAAAGGATGATTAAGAAAAAACCTAGTTTGCCAACGAAAGACAAAGGCTTGCTGGAAAAGGCGGTCATCCCATCAAAGGCGAGCATCAGCATTTTGCTAAGCGGATAATGGGTCTTGCCCTGTTTCCTTTCCAAACGTTTATATTCGACTTTGCTGGAAGGGAAACCGACCTGAGGAACGAGTCCACGAAGGAAAAGGTTGGCTTCGTGATATTCAAGCAAAGCGGCAAGGGCGCGGTTAGAAATAAGACGGAAATCGGCCGCGTTCTCGATCATCTGAACGCCAAGTTTCCTCATCATCCTGTAATAGCCATTCGCCGTAGCCTTCTTAAAGAAGGAATCGGTGGAACGATCATTACGGACGCCGTAAACGACATCAAAGCCCTTTTGGTTCTCAAGAAGCATATCGCGGACAACGTTGATGTCGTCTTGTAAATCGACATCCATCGTGATGGTCAAATCGGCGTTTTTGGAAAAGGCGTAACGAAGTCCTGCTTCAACCGCATATTGATGGCCTTTGTTACGGGAAAGCTTAAGGCCGATCACGGATTCTTCCCTTTTGGCAAGTTCGGCGATCAAAGACCAGGTTTTGTCTTTCGATCCATCGTCGACGAAAACAAGTTTAGATGATGGGGAAACCAACCCTTCCTTAACGTAGGAATTAAATATCTCCAAAATAGATACGGACGTAACGGGAAGGCATTCTTCTTCGTTATAGCAAGGGAATATCCAGTATAAGGTCTTCATATCTACCTCCAGAATGTGAATTCATGACCCAGATGATAATAGAATCTGGTATACGCATAATTAACGACTCCATAATGGTGAGTCAGCATCGGCACATAGACAAGGATAACATCAAAGGTAACAATAGAGGAGATAATTATATTCCCTAAGAGGAAAGCAAACATTATGGCCTGCCCACGATCTGTTTCGATTTTTTGATAACGCCTTCCAAGAAGCAAGAGGGCAAAAAGCATCAACGGCCAAGCAAAATCTGAATAGTAACGAGTGGCAAAACCGCTTTGCCAGGTAATGGCCACTTGGATAAATGGAATGATGACGCAAGGAAGCCATCTAAGGCACAAATGTTCCATCTTCTCTTTCCAGGTAGTCTTTTCCAAGAACGGAAGGACAAAGATGACCCACAAAACCGGCATGCGGATGAATAAGCCAATCGTCGAAGAGGTTTCGAAGAAATAATAGGCATTTCCAAACCTCAGGTTGTTTCCTCTTAAGAAGAAATAATTCGATGAGGCGGAAGGCAAGCCAAACAGGAAATTGTGCAAGGAAGTCAATACATTCCCGAAATGGAACTGCATGTTCTTGAAGTCGGCGATTGTCAAAGAATACTCGATACCAAAATCGAGGAATGACCCAAATCTTGCATAGTTATAAACCGCTTGAAGGATGCCAAATACTAGATATGGGGCCAGGGATAACGAGAAGAAGAGAATGATGGATTTCCTATCCATTTCCTTGCGTTTTTTAAAGAAATAGAAGCCAAGGTAAATAAGGTGGCAAAGGGCGTACAAAGCCATCGTCGCCCTCGAAAGAACGGCCAGTGCACCCCAGAAGGAGGCAAAAGCTAGATGATAGAAGAAACGTTTCTGTTCTCGCTCAAAAATCAGCCCGCCTCTAACTAGGTGGAAGAGCATAATCATCATGCACATGAAGGCACAACTTGTGGAAACCTCATAGAAATAGGGGCGTTCGACGTTGAAAAGTATGCCGCACCCTAACGCGAGGAGAGCGAACATCATGTATTTCATGAATAAGGGCAACGGGCGGTCTTTGAAAGCTAATTTAATAAGGCCGTCGTAAGCAAGGGCCATGAATACCAATCCAATAGTTGAAAATAGCAAAACACCGTAGGCGTCATATAAATATTGCCCAGTTATGAGTCTGAATGGAAGGAAGAGCAAGAAGACCGGGGTCACGCCGTAATAGGAATAATATTTGCCATCAAAATAAAGATGATCCCACAAGGCTCCCGCCCCTCCTCGGACATTCGGATCATACGGATTGGGCAGATTTTTCAATACTTCGCTAGGCTCGGCGTCAAGATAGACATGTCCATGCATAAAGGCATCGACTAGTTCTTTTGATATCTGCGTGCCGTCTGTGGGCGAACAAAAAGCATGGGTAAAATTCCCAAAGAACGTGTATATGACGAAAAGGGCGACAATCGGCAAGGCATAAACCACCGTATCCATGGTGATAAGCTTTTTGGGATGCGGCTCCTTCTCTTTCCTTCTAATAAAGAAATCGACCAAGATGAAGGTAACTGAACCAAGGAGCATCAACGATAAAACCCTAGCAAAGGAGAAGTGGAATGGCATTTTATGGTTAAGGCCTATTCCTCCAAAAGCAAACGAAAGTCCTTTTGCATCGGAATAATTCGCCACCGAAGCTAATGTAATGTCGATTCTATTAACCGCATGATTGAATTCGGTTAAGAAATATTTGGTGTGTTCATCGCCCTGGACTACTTCCATTTCATATTGGGAAGAGAGGGTAACCCCATAGGAATTCTCGAGATAATATCCACTGACTTTGAAATTGTATTTATATTCGTGGGTGTCAAAAAACGAAACGTCGATATATACCGTGTTGACGACCGTTTGTTCATCAAAGGTTATTCTAAACCTAGGCATGTTAGTGGACGAAATCGTATACATGGGGTCGCCGTTTTCGGCTACCTGTTCGGTTTTAGTTGCATAAGTGACGGTCACCTGGCCGGATTCATAATCCCTGACTTCGCCCCTATTTGGGATCGCCCTGAAATTAAACGCGGTGCATTCCACGATGATGATCGCGGCGAAAATGCCAAGAAGGATGGAAATCTTTTTCACAATCTTCTTGCTGAAGAACTCCTTGATTTTCTCAAATGCTTTTTTCATGATCAGGTTATCTCAAGCCACGATATTATACTCCTCTCCTCCTATAAAGAGGAGGGGGTAGGCAAAAGGCTAGAAAACTATAGCTTTTAGGTTTTCACCCTTCCTTTTTTAAAGGAAAACCACTAATATTATTTCAACAGTCGTGAGGTAAATATTATTTATGGACTTACTTATTCTTGCCGCGGGCATGGGATCCCGCTTCGGAGGGCTAAAACAGATTGAGCCATTCGATGAAAGGCAAAACTTTATCATCGATTATTCGATCTATGATGCAAAGCGCGCCGGTTTTGATCGCGTCGTTTTCCTTATCAAAGAAGAAAACCGCGAAATCTTTGAGGAAACCGTTGGAAAACGCGTCTCCAAATACATCGATGTCGCTTATGCCTACCAAAAATTGGAAGTTATCCCAAAAGGCTATGTTCTTCCAAAAGATAGGACCAAACCTCTTGGTACCGCCCAAGCCATCTATTGCGCCAAAGACGTTTTAAAGAGCAACTTCGCCATCATCAATTCCGATGATTTCTATGGCGCAGATGCCTTTAAAGTCGCCGATTCTTTCCTTAAATCCTTACCAAAAGGTTCCAAAGGGCATTACGCCAATGTCGGGTATTTTGCCAAAAACACCATGACCAAAAACGGTTCCGTCAAGCGCGGCGTCCTCAACATGGATAAGGACAACAGGCTACTTGGCCTTGTTGAAAGCAAGCTCGAATGGCGTGGCGATGAAATCTATGCCGCTCCTCTCGATGGCGGGGAAATGAAGAAGATTTCCCATGAAAGCCTCGTCTCCATGAACATGTTCGCCTTCTCCCTCGATATCCTTGATCGCCTTGAAGAGGAATTCGTTCCATTCATGGAAGCCAACAAGAACGATCTCGCTTCTTGCGAATACCTCATTCCGACCGTTGTTTCTGATTTAATTGCAAGAGGCGAGGTTTCCTGTGAGGTTCTCTCCACCACCGCAGTTTGGTATGGCGTCACTTATCGCGATGATAAACCAGAAGTCGTCGCTTCGCTGGCCAAACTCGTCGAGGCTGGCGAATATCCAAAAGATCGCTTCGGAAAGCTATAATCCCTGCTTAATCAAAAAGTCCTCGGGCAAATTGCCTGAGGACTTTTTTTCATACATGTATCGGCTTATTTGGCATCGATGACTCTGTCTTTGGCGCGCCTTTCGCGATCACGAATTGCTTTGTCGATTGGCCCGAACATCAAATAGAAGATAGGAATGGTGATGAAGAGGAACCAATAGAATCCGAATCCCGGGAATCCATAATGAGCTCCGAGGAAACCAAGTTTGCAATAAGCGGAGACTACAAGAATCGGATAGGCGAAATGGGTAAACCTGTGTCTAACGATGGATTCAACCATGGAGGCGATCCAGATTCCATCAAGAATAAACGTCCAGCCTAGAACCCATCCAAGGCTTCCTTCGGTCCAAGTCAGCCCGGCAACGAGGAAAGCGATGAGTCCAAGAAGAATCATTGTTCCACCGGAGAAGATAGTGATAAGAAGAGGCTTTTTTCTTTCTTCAGTGATATCGACCCCATGAACGCGGTAACGGCGTTCACCATTTTCATCGACTTCGACTTCGACGTTTTCATCTTCGTCGCAATCGTCATCGTCGTCATCGTCGTCATCATCATCTTTTTTATTCGCATGGATATGGACGGTACCAGGCTCAATGGTAATGGAGTCTTTTCCGTCGCTAAGGTGGATGCGTCCATGACTCATGTTGACATCGGCACCCTTCTTATGGGGAACGTCCTCAGGTTTGACTTCCTCCGCTTCAACGCTTTCAGAGTCTTGTTTTTCCTCTTGTTTAGGCTGTTCGGCTTCAGACTTCTCCTCTTCGTTTTTCTCTCTGACGTTGCGGGCGATTTCATCAATATCCGCGTCCGTGTTTAGGAGATCATCCAACGACACTCCATAAAGCTTTGCCAAACAGATAAGGTTATCGGTATCTGGGCTTGCTTCTGCGCGTTCCCATTTGGATACCGCCTGACGCGATAAGCCTAACTTATCCGCGAGTTCTTCCTGTGAGAGGCCGGCTTTCTTCCTTAATCCCACAAGGCGGTTTGCGATTTCAATATTCATACTCTTGTCCTCCTAACGAATGAACGCCCTTATTTTTCGGTTGCGGACATATTATCGACCACCTAATCTAGTTTGCAAATGCGCAACTATCGGTTGCATTGGTATAAATATGCGGTTTCCGCAAGGTTTTCGTAATAAAAATCTATATTTTCCAAAAACTAAGCAAATCTCAAACATTTGCATAAAAAGAAAGAAAACCCACCCGATCTTGAGGGGTGGGAATGTCTTTTTGTGGTGTTCTTTATTGCGGTTGTTTATTCCCTTTTCTAGCTAACGCCTGAAGATCTTGAAAAATTTATCAAGCGGCAACGGAAGCTGATCTTCATAAACATCTCTGACGGAAACAACGCGGACCATTTTCTTTTCGCCGTTCGAATAAACGAAAACTTCGTTTCCTACCTCCGCATCGAAATCACAATAATAATCATATTGTTTTGAGCCAGGATAGAATTCAACGGTGGCAATTTTATAATCCTTTCCAAGTTTTTTGATTTTCTTAGGAATGAAGATGATGTGCTCCGCCCTTGTCATTGCCCAACTATCTTCGTTCCTGTAAAAATATACTTCCCTTCCATAAAACTCTATCGTGTTCCATTTTTTATTAAAGGTCGTTTCAAACTCTTCTTTGGTCAAGAAGACCCCTTTAAGGATGATTTTCATAGACTCTGCTCTTTCGCAATAAGAAATGCATTCCCAAAGAGAAAACATGTATTTTGTGTCTTCTTTTTTAGTTTTGATAATTATTTCAATCACACCTTCTTCGGGCATTTTCAATTTAATGTTCAGATTTGCAAAGCCCTCTTTTGTATCAGGCAAATCATAGCCTTTTCCTACTATTACCCTATCTTTTATTCCAATCTCGTTTTCCACCGCGCTTAAAGTTTTGGAGATACCTAAGGCAACGCTTTTATCGCCTACGTAATCAATATGGGATAAACGTGTTTTGATCGCATCTCTAGCTTCTAACAAATAAGTCTGAGCCTTTGCCAAATCCTTTTCGACGAATACTCCATCCTTATAATAGGAGCCGAGTCTTAAAGCAACATCAGCGAATTTACTGTCGTCGCCTAATAAATAATAGGTTCTTGTTTCGCCATAGATACTGCTAACGAGATTAAAAGCGGCTTGTTGGTTTATTGGGGTTCCGTATCCTTTTAAATAGCAATCCGCTAATTTATACGTGGCTTCGAAATACCCGCCCGCTAAATGTCCTATCGCGAAATATTGAAACGCTTTGTCCCCTTGAGGAATTCCGTTCGTTGTTCTGCCATAGTAATAGATGTAACCAATCGTTCTAGCTATTTCGGGATCTTGGGATACGTTATATGCTTTTTCTAACCAATATAATGAAAGCTTCGGATCAAGGGGGAAACCACCGTCGCCTTCATAATAGTTGTAGCCAAGCAATCTCATACAAGCGCAATCCCCTTTATTGGCAAGGCTTTCAACATTTTTGCAATAAAATGATTTGAAATCCATATCCGTTTCAATATCAAAATAAGAAGCCGATTGCATTGCTAAAACAAACTCGGATAGAGTGCTGTCTTTATATTTTCTTAGATTTCTAGGCAATTTGTTCTGTTCTATAACATCCTTCAAAAATGAGTTCAATTTTTCCCATTCTTTTTGCGGTTTGTCAGAATCCATGCTCCTTATTCTTCTAATACAATGCCTAACCAAGTGATCATTGTTTTCAAACAAATAATCAGTGACATCCGTATAATCTTGCAACGACTTTTCACTTAGATCCGGCGAGATTATTCCTTCAATGTTTACCGAATAACTCCATGCATAGATGTCATCGTAATCGAAACCATCTTCTTTTGCGTTTTCTAGTTCAAAACGCCGCAAAATATCTTCAGGAGTGATGTGGTATTTTTCACAATATTTAGCCAAGAGAAGCTCGTTATCTTTTTTCTTGATTTTCGTGATTAACTCATGGACGCCGTAACGGATGTTTTCTTGGATTTTCTTGGCATCAAATTCAACCAATTTGACTTTGTCATAGTCCTCGATTGCTTTGTCGTCTTCTTTCAAAAGGCAATAGCCATTTTTCAAATATCTTTCGATGTCTTCTTTTTTCATGCGAATATACCTCGAGGACATTATTACATTATTTGAAGCCTTTTCAACACCTTAAAAAAGAACAAAAAAGGACTGACAATTTGCGTCAATCCCGAATATTCTATGGCGCGCTTGACACGATTCGAACGTGCGACCCTCTCCTTAGGAGGGAGATGCTCTGTCCAGCTGAGCTACAAGCGCAAGCGGCGTAATTATAGGAGAGGCGAATCTTTTTATCCAATAGTTTTTGTTAAATGGACCTAATCCAAAAATTCAACGGAGCCTGTGAGGATATCATAAACCGCCCCATCGACCGTCAAACCTTCTGTTTTGATCGCCTTCTTTATTTTATTCATTTCATAACGGACGTTGAGGATTTCTGCTTTCCTAGGATCTACTTCTTCCTTGATCGCGGCTTTGACGTCATCAAGCAAAGGACGGAGTTCTTCTTCATCAACACCTTTCAACGCGGAATCGACCGCCCCACAATGGGTATGGCCCAAAACGAGAACATAATGGCAATGAAGGTGTTTAACGGCATAAGCGATGGAAGAAAGTTCGCCATCAAGGACAACGTTCCCGGCACTACGGATAACGAATATGTCGCCTAACGAAGCGGAAAAGACAGCTTCAACATTCACCCTTGAATCAGAACAGGCGACGACAATCGCATAAGGGTGCTGTCCATTTTCAACGAGGTATTCCCTTAGAGATTCATCGACATGGAGGCTAGCAATAGGTGAGCCAGTGAATTTCAAATTCCCTTTTCTAAGATATTCCCTGATTTCTTCTTTATCCATAATTTCTCCCATCGAATTAATTATCGTACTTCCTTTCACGTTTCCAAAGGAAAAACCACCGAATCGCTTCGGTGGTCATTAATTCGATGGTCGGAACGGCGGGGTTCGAACCCGCGACCTCCTGGTCCCGAACCAGGCGCACTACCAAGCTGTGCTACGTCCCGAAAGCGGATTTCTCCGCGGCGGAAAGTATAGCCTTCTCTTTAGAGGAATTCAAATAGAGACATCTGATTTCTATCACGAAGAGGCTCCATACCGCCTTTATTGATCAAATCGTCGACGTTTGTACGCGATAATTTGGTCCTAGCGAGCAAATCCTCCTTAGAAAGGAAAGGCTTTCCGTCGTTCCTAGCTTCGACCACGCTGTTGCCGGCGGCAACACCGCATCCATCGATGACCGAGAATGGGGGGATGAGGCATTTATTGTAATGGTCAGGGATAAACATCTTACCGTCAGACTTATAAAGGGAGATGTTAGAGAAACTATATCCGCGTTCGACCATTTCCAAAGCGACGGTCAAAGTCGCCAGGATATTGATTTCCTTATTGGACAAAGGTTTTGCCCTATCGTTTCTCCTGCCATTAAGCTCATTGAGTTTGGTCTTGATGGCTTCTTCTCCCGCGATCATCGTCTCGATATCCCAGTCGTCACTGCGGATTGAGAAGAAGACGGAATAGAATTCAAGGGGATAATAGAGTTTGAACCAAGCGACACGCACGGCCATCATGACGTAAGCGGTCGCGTGGCCACGTGGGAAGAGATAAGCGATCTTCCTGCAGGATTCGATATACCATTCAGGAATGCCCGCTTCTCTCATGATCGGAAGGAATTCCTCTTCTTTCTTACGGAAATTGCCCTTACGGACGGTTTCCATGATTTTGAAGGCAACACCATTATCGATACCAGCGGCGATAAGGTAGGTCATGATATCGTCACGGCATCCGATGACGCCGTTGATGTCGGTTGTGCCGGAAGTGATGAGATCTTCGGCGTTGCCGCTCCAAACGTTGGTTCCGTGAGCCAAACCGGAAATGATAAGCAAATCGTTGAAGGTTCTTGGCGAAGCGACATTAAGCATCTGCTGGGCAAGACGCGTTCCGAATTCAGGAATCGCAAGGGCCCCGGTTTGCAAACCGAGATAATTCTCATGGAGGTTCAATTCCTTTGGCGAAACGAAAAGGGAAAGAACGCGTGGGTCGTTCATCGGAATACTCTCAATCGGAACCTTGGTAAGGTCACGATAATAACGCATGGCCATTGGGTCGACGTGTCCCAAAATATCCAGTTTCAAAAGCTCATCGTGCATGGAACGATAATCATAATGGGTTGTAAGCCATTCGGAATTCAAATCGTCGGCAGGATGCTGGATAGCCGTGAAATCGGTGACATCATGTTCTTTTGGAACGACGACGATGCCGCCTGGATGCTGTCCCGTCGTCCTCTTGACGCCTTCCACTTTGGAAGCAAGGAAATTAATCCATTGCCCATTTAATTCATTCGGGTCTTTGCCGCGAACTTCATAATAGTGTTTAACGTATCCGTAGGCGGTTTTCTCGGCAACCTTTTCGATTGTTCCGGCGCGGAAGACCTTGTTTGCGCCAAGCAATATCTTGGTGTAATTATGGGCCTTATGCTGGCTTTCATCCTCGAAGTTGAGGTCGATATCAGGAACTTTTTCGGCGTTGAATCCAAGGAAGGTTTGGAAGGGGATGTTTTGTCCGTTGGCCTCAAGTTTTTCATGGCAATGTGGGCATTCCTTATCGGGCATATCGAAGCCAGATTTATATTTGGTGGTATCGCCCCATTCGAAATAATGGCATTTTGGGCATCTATAATGCGGGGGCAATGGGTTGACCTCTGTGATATCCGCCATAGTCGCGGCAAAGGAAGAGCCAACCGAACCACGGGAACCGACGATATAATGCTCAGGTTCCTCCGCGGCCATTTTGATTAAGCAATGGGCAATATAGTAAGTGACGGCATAGCCGTGATCGATAATACCGGAGAGTTCACGTGAAAGGCGTTCGTGGACTTCGGCGACCCTCTTTTGGACTTCGGGATCAGGGTTGCCGCCATAACGGTCTTGGAAATTCTTCTCGCATAAATCACGCAAAATCTTTTCGGAATTCGGGAGATTCTCGTTCGGAGTAAAGGTATCCTTGGAAACGGGAATGGCATCGGTTCCGATTTGGTCAGCGATCAAATTGGAATTGGTGACGACTATCTCTCTGGCATATTCTTCACCAAGCCATGGGGCGAAGTCAGCGATCATTTCAGCGGTGGAGCGTAGGTGTTGGTCGGGGTTATCGAACCAAGGCATGTTGTTGCGCCTTGTCTTCCATAATGGGTGGTTTCTTTTTCCGATAGCCTGAGCCGTGATATAAACGTCGCGGATCAATTTATCCTCCGGGTTCACATAATGGCAGTCGCCGGTCGCAACCACTGGTTTTCCCGCGAGTTTCGCGGCTTGGATAATGCTATTTAGAATCTCAAGCAACTGCTCCTTGGAACGGATTTCTCCCATGTTCAAAAGATTTGAGTAGCAAGACAAAGGTTGTATCTCGATGAAATCATAGAATTCCATTGCTTTGGCAAGCGTCTCGACGGATTCCGATTGAGCCATGTCGAAGATTTCGCCATTTTGGCAAGCGGAACCAATCAAGATGTTCTCGTGGAGTTCATTTAACAAATCGCGTGGGGTTCTTGGCAAAAGCGGACTGCCAGAAAGATAATCGGTTTCCCCGAGGGAGATAATTTTATTTACGGCGCGAAGACCGGCAGCGTTTTTAACAAGGACAGTAGCGTGTTTTTCACGTAAGTGACCAACATAGCCATGGAAGGCATCAAATTGCTTTTTATAAAGCACGGGGTCGCTATCTTTGATGCTTTCATCTGGTTTTGGAACCGTCAAGGAAGCCAAATCGCAATGTCTAATGCCCGGCTTTTGCTCTTCGAGCATCGTCAAAATCGATTGCCAGCCTTCATTAAGCTTGCTTGCGTCATAAATAGCTTCATGAGCATCGTCTTTGTTATAGATGTTGAGGCCTAAATGCCTAAGCATCGCGCCTTCGTTATGGACGGCTTTCTCTGGGAAGAGATAATGTGACAAGGCAAGGGTATCGATAATCGGATTGGAGATCGGAGGATATCCGTGCCTTTCCAAAGCGGCATTGATAAAGCCGATATCGAACGTCGCGTTATGGGCGACGAGGATGCAGCCTTCGAACATTTCCAAAATCTTCGGAAGGATTTCTTCTTCTGATGGTTGGCCTTCAAGCATATCGTCGGTGATGTGGTTGATTAATTTTGAACCTTCGCTCATCGGAATCTTTGGGTCGATATAGGTGTTCCATTGACGGATGACTTGTCCGTTTTGTACGACGAGACCGCCAAATTCGACTACGCGGTCAAAACGGGGAACGAGGCCCGTGGTTTCGGTATCGAATACGCAATATTTCGCGTCTTTTAAGGGAATTTCCGAAGGGTTGGTGATGTATTTTTGGGCAAGGTCAACCATGTAAACCTCAACGCCATAAATCGGTTTTATCCCGGCTTTGGCACAGGCTTCCTGAGCGGCAGGAAGAGATTGCAACGAGCCATGGTCCGTAACGGCAATCGCAGTCATCCCCATGTGTTTGGCGAGTTTGACATAGTCACCGATTTCGGAAACGCCATCCATGGTTGACATCTTTGTGTGAAGATGGAGCTCAACGCGCTTGATGGGTTCTGGGTCTTCACGCATCTCCTTTGGAGGAAGTTCGTTAAGGAAATGGCAGAAAATGGTCTTCTGATGGTTGTAAGAATCTTCATCGAGACCGCCTCTAATACGGACCCTGGTTCCTTTGGCGATTGAAGCAACCTTCTCAGGAGGTAGACCTGGAGAAGACATAACGGATACGACAATCGCGTTTTTCCCATCGGATACGCCGATGCGGTTCATTTGTTTTCCGCGTTTAGTTAGACGAGGATCGACGGAGAAGACCTCGCCGACAAAGTCCACATTGTGATTGCCTTCAAGGGCAAAGATATCGTCTATCGAATCATAGACTTCATAATCGCCTTTTTTGAAAACCCTAGCCCTTCTTTGGGCTTCTTCCCATTCGTGAAGGTTCCTTTCCTGCTCTTCGAGGATATGTTCTTCGCCAAGCCTTTGTTCTCTTTCGGCGTCTTGACGAATCATCTCTTCGCCGGTTAACTCCTCTTTTTCGTCTTCATCTTCGTAATATGAGGAGTCAACGCTTCCTTCTGCTTCTTCATTCTCGGAAGGTTCATAGGAATAATCCTCTTCTTCAACTTCGGACTCCATGAGTTCAAGTTCTTCTTGGGAAGGCATAGGAGGAAGTTCCTCTTCCTTTTCCTCAATAGGCGTAGAGTCTTCGACTTCTTCAGTTACTTCTACTTGAGGCTCTTCTTTGAATTCGTCTAAGGTAGGACTACTCTCTTTTTCTTCGAAAGGCTCCCCCGATTCAATAAGAGGTTCCTCAATTTCTTTGGGCTGTTCTTCTTCAATAGTTGATACAGGGGTAGCCTGTTTTTCTTCTTTTGGGGTTGGTTTTATAACTTCGACGATTTTGATTTTGTAGTTTATTAATGAAAGAACTTCGCGGAAATCAGCGATGCGCGGAGAAATATCCTCTTTCATCTTTTCGCTTTCGTAATCGATTTCGATCGTATTGATTTCGATCGGACCGAACCTAAAGGAAACGGGGACGTAGAAATTCTTGACATACCACGCTTCAAAAAGAGGGGCAAAGTCATCGACGGTAGCTTCTCCGTTTGGATAAAAGAAACGGATCGTGTATGGGTATTGGATGGAGCTAAGTCCATAAATGAAATCATCCAAAAGGTCGAAGTCCCATAATGAGTCCTTTTCGATCATCATGTTGACCTTTCCCTTTTCGTATTCATCCATGGCCACCAAGCTGAAATCCATATCAAAACGACTGAAGTCGTTTAAACCTAAGGAGCGGAGAAAGCCTTCCATTTTCTTGTTCATACGCAACCCT
>ONFU01000104.1 GCA_900317165.1 uncultured Erysipelotrichaceae bacterium | reverse complement strand
TATGTCCGCGAATTCGTCTTGGGGCTAGGCTATACCATAATCGATGAAAACCTCATCAAGGAGAAGGACCTTTTCTATTCGATCATCCTCTTCAAAAAGGGGGAAGCGCCCATACTGAATGAGGAAGACCTCCTCTTTGGGCCCTTTATCAGAAAGAAAAGGGGGAAGGATTATGTCGATTACCTCCTCCAAAACAAAAAGAGGATCGCGAAGATCCTCCAAGGTGATATTTCCCTCAATAACCGTCGTTATTACGATTATCTGCTTAACGCGATAAACAAGGAATTATCCGCTTAAAGAGAAAGAAGATAGTCCTTCACGGCAAGATAGGTTTCCAAAGAAGTGCTCGCCCCGGTTGCTAAGGCGAGGTAGCAAGAAGAAGAGAGGTCAAGGGCCTTAACCGCGTCCAGATTCAAGGCGAGGTAGGCCTTTTTCTTACTCTTAAGGGCGATTTCATATAGCTTCAAGGAATTATTCGATGAATTGCTCCCTAGCACGATGACCGTATCGATACCTTCGGGCAGTTCCTTCATGGCCTTTTGCCTCGCGCTTGTCGCATCGCAGCGGAGCTTCCCTTTCCTTAAAGTGGGGTAGAAGGAAGATAGATAAGTTAAGGAAGAATCGATTTCCGTTTCGCTTAAGGTCGTTTGGGAAAGGGCTATCGGGGAATCGCCCTGGATTTTGTCTTTATCGAATTCATGGCTATGGACATCATAGAAGCAAGCTTCCTTGACGTTAGCCCTGAAGCCTTCCGATTCGAGATGGCCTTTGACCCCAAGGTAGATGATCTCTTCCTTTTCCTTTATGAGTTTTTTGGCCTCGGCCTCGTTTTCCTTGACAAAAGGACAGGTCGCATCGATTATCTCCACCTTGTTTTCCCTAGCGATTTCATCGTAAATCTCGGGGTGGCCATGGGCGGAGAAGATGACCGAATCGCCTTGGCCTAACTTTCTAAGCTGGCTTTCTAAATCCTCTTTCCTTTCATCAAGAAGGATGAGTCCCGCGTTTTGCAAAAGCTCGATGGTCTCTTCGTTATGGACGAGCATCCCCAAAAGGTATACGCGACGGTTAGGACGATTTTTCTTCGCTTCATAGGCTTTCCTTAAGGCAAGGAGGACGCCTGCGCAATAACCGTATGGCTTGACTTCATAAACCTTCATATCCTAATTATTTGCGCCTTTTTCCCAAAAGGGAAGGGCAATAGGGTATAATCCCCCCGAAAAAAAGAGAAGGAGGAAGAAAGAATGGGTAGTTTCAAGGAATTCGCCTTAAGCGAGACGATGATCAACGCGCTTAAGAAACAAGGGTATGTCTCGCCCTCCCCCGTGCAGACTAGGGTCATCCCCAAAGCCCTAAGAGGAACGAGCCTCGTTTGCCAAAGCGCGACCGGAAGCGGGAAAACCCACGCTTTCCTCATCCCGATCATCTCGCGTCTTGACCTTAACCTCCATCGCCTTCAGGCCATCATCATCGCCCCTAGCCGCGAACTCGCGAGGCAAATCTATGATTTCACCTTGCCTTTCCGCGACTTTTTCCCTTCCCTCAAGGTAAGGCTATTCACAAGCGAGGTCGGCAAGGAGCAAAACCAGGAAGGCCTATCGATCTCCCCGCATATCGTAATCGGGACCCCAGGCCGTCTTTCCGCGATGCTATCGGAAGATTATGAACTCGATCTCCATGGGGTCAAAACCCTTGTCCTCGATGAAGCCGACATGCTGATGGAACTAGGCTATTTCGATGAGGTCGATTCCCTTTTCGACAAATTGCCCGAAAAGATTCAGACGATGGTCTTCTCGGCGACCCTTGAAGAAGGGCTTAAGGCCAAACTAGCCAAATACATCTCCGCGAGCTTCCTCTATGAAGGGGAGGAAGACAAAACCGCGAGTTCGGTCTCCCACCACCTCGTCGATATCAAGCACGCGGGGATAGAAGACGCGCTCATCCGTTTCCTTAAGGCTAGGGGAACCTATCTAGCGATGATCTTCTCTTCCACGAAGGAAGGGGTCAAAAAAGCTTACGAAGCCTTAAAGGCGGCGGGGCTAAATTCCGTCGTCTTCTATGGCGACCTCGACGAAAGGGAAAGAAGGAAGGCCATAAGGGCCATAAAAAGCAACGCCTATCAGTTCATCGTCTGCAGCGATCTGCTTTCCCGCGGCATCGATATAGCCGATGTCACCGACGTCATCTCGCTTGATTTGCCTAGCGATAATGCCTATTACTACCATCGCGCAGGCCGCACGGGCAGATTCGACCGCCACGGCGATTCCTGGGTTTTCTATAACCGCGATTCCCTCAAAAAGCCCACCGAGCTTTTAGGGGAAGGAGTCCCTTTCGATTATTATGAACTCAAGGGTGAAACCCTCGTCAAAGACGAACTCGGCCTCATCAATAAACGGAGATTTACCAACAAGAAGAAATGGGATAACGAGGACGAAGCTAGGGAAATCAAAATCGCGAAGGCCCGCACCAGAAGCGATAAGGTGAAGCCTGGTTATAAGAGGAAAACCGAACGGGCGATTGAAAGGGTCAAGGGCAAATATCGCCGCAAGGCCATCAAGGAGAATATCCGCAAGGCCAAAAACGAGGCTTACGCCAAGAAGGCCAAGAAGAAATGAACGACGGTTTGATTCTCGGCTGCCACGTCGGTCTATCCGGCCCTGCCTATTTCCTTTCCTCCGCGGAATTCGCCCTTTCCCTTAAGGCCAATGCCTTCATGTTCTATACGGGCGCGCCGCAGAATTCGGTGAGGAAAAGCCTCGATGAAATGCATATAGAGGAAGGGAAAGCCTTCCTTAAGGAGAAGGGGATTCCTCTTTCTAACCTCGTGGTCCACGCCCCCTATATCATCAATTTGGCGAATAAGGAAAACCCGGAGAATTACGAATTCGCGAAAGCCTTCCTAAAGGAGGAAATAAGGAGGACCGCCTCTTTCGGCGTGCCTACCCTCGTCCTCCATCCTGGGGCCAGGAAAGAAGCCTCTTTTGAAGAAGGGGCCCAAAATCTAGCGGATGCCCTAAATGAGATTTTGGAAGAAGAGAATAACGTCAAAATCGCCCTCGAGACGATGGCGGGAAAAGGAAGCGAAATCGGACGCAGTTTCGAAGAGCTTTCCTATATTCTTTCTTTGGTTAAGAAGAAGGAGAAGGTCGGCATCTGCCTTGATACCTGCCACATTTTCGACGCCGGCTATGACATTGAGAATATCGATAAAACCTTAGGCGAATTCGATAGAATCATCGGTTTATCCAAGATCCTCGTCGTCCATCTTAACGATTCGAAGACCTTCAAAGGCTCCCACAAGGACCGTCATGAAAACCTCGGTTACGGGGCGATCGGGTTTGAAACGCTGCTTAAATACGCGTTTGACGAAAGGCTAAAAAGCGTCCCGAAGATCCTCGAGACGCCTTATGTGAATGGTTTGCCTCCCTATAAG
>ONFU01000013.1 GCA_900317165.1 uncultured Erysipelotrichaceae bacterium | reverse complement strand
TCCATGGCCACCAAGCTGAAATCCATATCAAAACGACTGAAGTCGTTTAAACCTAAGGAGCGGAGAAAGCCTTCCATTTTCTTGTTCATACGCAACCCTCCTTAGAATAATCCGATGATGTCCTTAACGGTTATGAAAATCATCAAACCGAAAAGGAGTATGAGGCCCACGAAACTTATCGTGTTTTTAACTTTAGATGGTATTTCCTTACGGAAAATGCCTTCGACGGCCAATGTTAGCAGTTGCCAACCGTCAAGGCCGGGGAAAGGAATAAGGTTAAAGAAGCAAAGGTTAATGGAAAGCATACCCGCCATAAAGAAGATGCGGGCCGCACCCCCTGTTGCGGTAATGGTAGGCAAGGCCGCGGTTATTCCGACAATGCCAGAAAGGTTTTTAAAGCCTTGGGTAAATATTGAGCCGATTCCTTGGACTATGGCCCCACAAGCATAAGGGACGTCAGAGGCCCAAGCCTGCCAAGCCCTATTCCATCCAAGGAAACCTGAAATAACGGATATTTTGACTCCATATCCTTCGGATTCGACCCATTTACCGCCTTTTGCTTCCAAGATGATTTGGACATTGGCGGATTTGTTCTTGGCAACATCGACGAAATCAATGGATTCACGGGTCTCGCCAGAAAGGAAAGATAACGGCATAAGACGCATGTTGATGGTAACCTTGGTTCCATCGGCCACATTCTTTACTTGAAAGTAATTGGCGTTTTCAACATCGCTTTTTGAAACGATTGCGTCATACCCAAGTTGGTTATGGAGGGCTTCATAATAAGCGTTTTCTTCGGTTAGAACGGTCTCAGGATAGAAAAGAATAGAGGAAGCTAGGGTGTGTTCATCGATAAGGCTTGATGGATAATAAGCGGCTATCCTTTCATTAGCAGTCCCATCTATTACTACTCCATCCGTAATGAAAACGGACTGGCCCGTCGTTCCCTGATATAAAACCGCCGGGAAAGGAATGACATATTCGTTTGGCTTTGTATCCGCTAAAGCGGGGTTACTGGCAATAGCCGCGTCAATTTGCTCGATTATCTTATTCCCATATTGGGAAACGGTAGCGAAAGAAGTCGAAACGGTAGTCGAATTTGATTGGATCTGTGAGGCTCCGTAGCCGTAATAATACTGAGGGAAGGCGACATTGCTTATGAAAATCAAAATCAATCCTAATACGAAGTTGACGGTGACGCCGGCCACCATGATGATGGCTTGCTTCCATTTTTTGATGTTTCTGAGACTTCTGCTAGGATCCGGCTCGTCCATTCCTTCAGGAACGGCCCCTTCTTCTCCATACATGGAAACATAACCGCCAAGAGGTACGACACCAATGCAGAAATATGTTTCGCCGTTCTTCCTCTTTTTCCTAAGGATTTTAGGGCCGAAGCCGATGGAATATTCAAAACAATAAACATTGAATGCCTTGGCCATTCCAAGATGACCGGCTTCATGCAAGGAAATCAAAACGCCCAAAATGACAATTATTTCGAGGATGGAGACTAAGACTGATAAAAACGGATTCATTCTTTGACCTCCAATAATTCGACGATGTCCTTCACGTATTCGCGGGCAAGGCGGTCGCTTTCGACGATATCCGCCAATGTCGGGAATTCAACATAAGGAACGTCGTTGATGGCATCTGCGACGATTTCCTCAATTCTAAGGAATGGAAGCTTCCCATCCAAAAATGCATACACGGCCTCTTCGTTTGCCCCATTTAACACCGCGGTTGCGTTGCCCCCGCGATAGAAGGCATAAAGAGCTACACTAGGTGCCGTATAACGTTTGGGATCGAATTCATGGAAATGGTATGGCCCGAGGTCTTCCATTTTGTTTGCCTTAACCAATTTGAAATCGATTTTGCCTTCATGCAGGGCATAGGAAATCGGACCATGCATATCAGGCTTGGAAATATCGGCCAAATACGTTCCATCCTTCATTAATAACATGGAATGGACATGGCTTTCGTCGTGCATGATGATTTCCGTTCTATCGAGAGGGAAATCGAAAAGCCATTTGGCCTCAAGAACCTCGAAACCTTTATTCATCATAGTCGCGGAGTCGATGGTGATTTTGGCGCCCATCTTCCATGTAGGATGGGCTAAGGCATCCGCGGGGGTAACGTTTTTAAGTTCGGCCCTCGTTTTATTGCGGAAGCTTCCTCCGCTAGCGGTAATCAAAATCTTGTCGACGTCCTGTGGTTTAACGATAGCCATCATCTTGGCGATAGCAACATGCTCGCTATCGATGGGATAAATCTTGCCCTTCCCTTCTGAAAGGATGGCTTGAATCAGTTTTCCACCGACGACTAGCGATTCTTTGTTGGCTAAGCAAAGGATTTTGTTTTCTTCCAAACTAATGATGCTAGGGATGAGTCCAGCAAACCCGACAAGGGCATTGATAACCATGTCGCATTCGCATTGGACGATGATTTGCTTAAGCCCCTCATCACCATGATGCCAAACAATCGAGGGATATTGTTTTCTAAGTTTTCTGCATTCCTCATGTTCTTGGACGCAGACGTGTTCAATGGTTGGGAACTTATCAAGAATATTCGGAATCTTGCCAACTTGCTTTCCGACGCTTATTCCGCGTAGGCAAAAAGCACTAGGCTCGCTAGCAATGATGTCTAGCGATTGCGTGCCTATTGATCCACTCGCGCCTAAAAGCAATACGTTTCTCATGAGAAGAGGTTCCAACCTCCATCAACGAATATGGCAAGGACCGAAGCGAAAATCGTGCAGAAGAAAACCGAATCCACACGGTCGAGCATACCGCCATGGGCAGCGAAGATAAAGCCGAAGTCCTTGATACCGAAATGTCTTTTGATAAAGGAGAATGAGAGGTCTCCAAGCGTACCGATGACCGGTAAGGTAAAGGAGAAGATAACCGCCCACCACCAATGGCTGTTCGGGCCGAAAATAATCATGGAAGGCAATAAGGGGAAGCCGTTTGCGTCATTGATCATCGCAAAGGCAAGACCGCTAAGTCCACCGAGGATGCAGCCGCCAAAGAAACCTTCCCAGGTCTTTTTCGGAGAAACGCGTGGGTTCATTTTGTGTTTCCCGAAGAAGACGCCAACAAAATAAGCCCAGGTGTCAGTCATGACACAAGTGAATTCGACGTAGAAGAAGAATACCAAAGAACCCCAATATTTAAATGAGGTGGTGGTGACATCATATCCGGCCGCGGCGAATGTGTTGAATGGATAATACCTTGCGAAAAGCAAAGACTGCATGCCTATGCCCATCAAGACTGACATCGTGAACAAATAAGCGATATCGGCCATAGAAAAATCTTCGTGGGCAACCGCGCAGAAGAAAAGTAAGCCGAGTTCAACGGCTATGCCATATACGGAAATTGAAATGGCTTTGAAGTTATTTTCCAAAGAGAAAACGAAGTGTTCCTTATCCGCCAAATAGGAGGAAACATTCCACTTAACAAACGACCAATAGATAAAGCTTATCGCGCATATATAAACGATTGCCCAAACATACCATTTGTATTTTTTCCTTGGGGCGTGGATGGATTCGTAAATCGCAAGGATGCTTGCGACGAAAATCAAACCGAAGAAGACATATCCACCTAAAACGATTGGGGGGATGATGACGGCTAAAATGGCAAGGGCCACCAAAACGCGGACTAGCAAAGAGGTCTTCTTCTCTTGGTCGAGTTTGTTCACTTCCAAGGGCAAATGGCCGCGACGATTGTTTTCTTTATTCTCATCACTCATTCTTCAAACCTCCAAATCTCCTGTTCCTCTTTTCAAACTCCTTGAAACAATCAATCAGTTTTTCCCTACGGAAATCCGGCCACTTCGTCGGAGTGAAAATAAATTCGGCATAGGCGTTTTGATAAAGAAGGTAATTCGATAGGCGTTGTTCACCGCTTGTCCTGATCATCAAATCGATGTCTGGAAGTCCGTTAGTATAAAGATATTTGGCAAAAAGGGTCTCGTTGATATCCGCAACGGCCAGTTTGCCTTCCTTGACTTCCTCGGCAATCGCCTTGGTCGCACGTACAATCTCGTCGCGAGACCCATAATTCAAGCAGACGTTGATAATCCAATTGTTGTTGTTCTTCGTCCGCTCAATGGCTTCATAACAGACTTTACGGGTTTGTTCCCTGATGCGCGAAAGATCGCCGGAGACAATTAATTTGGTTCCGATTGAATCAAGATAATCGATTTGCTGATGGAAGAATTCCTCAAGGTAATCCATAAGGTGATCGATTTCCTCTTGCGGACGGTTCCAGTTTTCGGTCGAAAAGGCATAAAAACTCATGACCTTGATGTTGAATTCACGGCAAGTCTCAAAGATCTCAATGATTCTTTTGCAGGCTTCGTGATGTCCAAGATGTCGTGGCAAGCCACGAAGGTTGGCCCATCTGCCGTTTCCATCCATAATGAAGGCGACGTGGTCGAGTTTTTTGGTAAGTTTAAAAACCTGTTTCTTTCGCATAGCGAAAATATTATAAACCAAAACTTGGCAGAGACTATGTATAAGAAAACGCGGAAACGAATTTCCGCGTAATCATCGAAACTATTTTTAATCCAATCAGATTGTGAAGATATCGTTGGTCTTTTTCGCAACGGCATCGTCGACTTTTTTGATGGCCGAATCGACTTCCTTTTGGATTTCTTCCTCAACGCGATCACGAAGGTCATCGGAATAGGAATCATCATCCTTGAGGAGGGAGAGATAATCGCGCCTGATGTTGCGGATAGCGACTTTCGCTTCCTCTCCTAAGGCTTTCGCCTTTTTGGCGGTGTCCTTACGGACCTCTTCACTCATCGGCGGGAAGATAAGGCGGATGCAATCCGCTTGAATCTGTGGGGCGATACCAAGGTTAGCGGCAGCAAGGGCGGAGCCGATGCTCTTGACATCGTTCCTATCGTAAGGTTTGACGAGGAGCTGCCTTGGCTCAGGAATCGAGATCGAGGAAAGGTCGACGATTGGCATTTTGTCGCCATAATAATCGCAGAGGATTCCGTTGAGGATGGCCGGGTTAGCCCTTCCTGTGCGAAGTTTGGCGAGGTTACCCTCAAGGGATTCGATTGATTTCTTCATCTTTTCAGAAGCTTCGACTGTGTAGGCATCTTGCATTGTTTTGTCTCCTTTACCTTATTTAGTCTTTTACAACGGTACCGACCTTCTCCCCCGTAAGGATACGGACGAGGTTTTCAGGTTTTCCCATATCGAATACATGAATCTTCAAGCCCTTGTTTTCAAGCAAGGCCGCGGCGGTGAGGTCCATGACCCCAAGTTTCCTTTCAAGAAGTTCGCGGAAGCTGATTTCCTCGATAATCTTGGCGTTTTTGTTTACGCGCGGGTCATCATCATAAATGCCATCGACTCCATTTTTGCCCATGAGGATGGCGTCACAGCCACATTCAAGGGCACGAAGCGAGGCGCAGGAATCGGTGGTGAAATAAGGATTGCCGGTTCCACCAGCGAATATCGTGACGATTCCTTTATCCATATGGTGCATGGCTTTGCGACGGATATACGGTTCGCAAACCTGGGGAACGTTGATCGCGGACATTACGCGGCATCTAATTCCGATTTCCTCCAAAGCGCTTTGGACGGCCAAGGCATTCATAATGGTGCCTAGCATTCCCATATAATCGGCAACGGAGGATTCGATACCGATTTTGGAAGCAAGGCGTCCGCGCCAAATGTTGCCAGCGCCGACGACTAACCCAATTTGGGTTCCAGTCGCCATGACGTCTTTGATGACATTGGCGACGCCCTTAAGTTTTTCACGATCCAAAATCGTACCGTCTTCCTTATCGGCGAGGGCTTCTCCCGATAGTTTGATGATGATTCGTTTGTAGATGTTTTTCATAGTTTAGCCCATTATACAACAAAGAGCCCCTTTGTGTCGGGGCTCTTTGTAAGGATTTTGTTATTCGCCTTTTTCGGTGGAAGCTTCGCCAACCGCATAGCGGACGAAGTCGAGAACTTTGATACCGGTCTCTTTTTCGATTTGGGCAACGGTCTTGGTTCCTTCTGGATCAAGAGCGTAGACCGCATGGTCGAGGCAAAGGTCGCCGATACGGGAATCGACTTTGCGGACAACGATGTTTTCCTTGACGGCATCCGGTTTGGAAGCGAGTTTTGGATCATTGGCAACTTCGTTGCGGGCGATGGCAAGTTCCCTCTCACGGTCTTCCGCGGGAGCGGATTCGATGTTGAGGTAACGTGGGGAAGCGGAGACAACGGTCATCGCAAGACCTTTGTTGTATTCGTCGCCATCCTTGGACAATTTGACAAGGGCGCTGACGCGGCCATTGCCGTGGCTATAGGATCCGAAGACCTCGTCGCCTTCGGCCTTGAGAATGGCGAAACGGCGAAGAACGAAGTTTTCACGCATCGCAACGGTAGCGTCGGTGAAGAGGATTTGGGTAAGGGACTTCGCTTCCTCGAGGGTCGCTGGTTCCTCATCATAGATTTTCTCGACGACGGCGTTGACGAATTCAACGAATTTGGGGCTGCCGGAGACGAAGTCGGTTTCGCAGTTGACTTCGACGATGACGGCCTTCTTGCCGCACTTCTGGCAGATTTTGACGACCGCTAGTCCTTCAGCGGCAACGCGGGCGGCTTTGGCAGCGGCTTTGGCGATACCTTTTTCGCGGAGGATGTCGATGGCCCTTTCCTCGTCACCATCGGTTTCGGTAAGGGCACGTTTGCAATCCATCAAGCCAGCACCGGTACGGTCCTGGAGGGATTTGATTTGGGCAATAGAAACAGCCATTGATTTAACTCCTTAATCTTCTTTCTTGTCGTCTTTTTCTTCTTCGACTACTGGAGCTTCTTCGGCCTTTGGTTCCTCGACCTTCTTCTCAGGACGTGGTCCACGGCCTTCGCGCTTGGCGGCGAAACGGGCGGCACGCTCGGCCTGCATCTTGGCATAGCGCTCTTCGCGGGCTTTTCTGGCGGCGCGGACAGCGGCACGATGCTGCTCGGCGGCGATATCGGCAACGCGGATGGCATCAGCCATGGTCGCTTCTTCGCCTTCATCGACGGTGTGGGCGATTTCGGTAAGTCCGCCACGGGCTTCGACGACGGCATCGGCAAGGGCGCCGATGATCAATTTGATGGCGCTGGTGGCGTCATTGTTGGATGGGATGGGGAAGTCGATGAGGTCTGGGTCATCGGAGGTGTCGCAGATTGCGAAGACGGGGATGCCGAGCTTGTGGGCTTCGGCGACGGCGTTATGTTCGATGGTCGGATCGACGAGAACAACGGCGTTCGGGAGTTTGCGCATCTCTTTGATGCCTTCGAGGTTCTTCTGCAATTTGGCGAGTTCTTTCTTAAGGAGAGCAACTTCCTTCTTTGGAAGCTTGTCCCAAGAACCGTCTTCGGAAGCAGTTTCGAGTTCACGGAGTTTCTTGATGCGGTTTTGGATGGTGCGGAAGTTGGTGAGGGTTCCACCGAGCCAACGGTTGGTGATGTAGAAGGAACCGGAACGGACAGATTCGTCGATGACGATTTGCTGAGCCTGGAGTTTGGTTCCGACGAAGAGGACTTTTCCGCCACCTTCGACGATGCTCTTCAAAACATTGTAAGAAGCGATTGTGCGTTCGACCGTTTTGCCAAGGTCGATGATGTAGATGCCATTGCGGGCACCATAGATGAATTTGCCCATCTTTGGATTCCAGCGACGGGTCTGATGACCGAAGTGAACGCCGGCTTCCAAGCATTTTTTCATCGTGATGATCGGGGCGTTAGGATCACGGATGAGCTGAGCCATGGTATCCTCAGCAGGCGCGGCTTCCTCCGCGGCAGGGGCAACAGTTGATGCCTCTAAGATTTCGTCACTCATTTTGGTGACCTCCATTCGTTTGTGCCTCCCCCGTTTCTAACAGCTGACCACCCTCTCGCTTTTTAAGCCTAACTTCGGCCCGAGAAGGAACACGGCGCTGAATCCGCGGGGTGCGTATTAGCCATTCTCTATAAGAGCGGCCGAAGCAAACTATACTCAGCAATGGGCGTGCGTGCAATAGAAAAAATGGGGAGTTCTAAAGAAAACTGAAAAATAATGGGGTTCCGCAGGGTTTTCGCCCTACTTCTTCCTTTTTGGGAAATGAGTCATATACTCATCTTGTAGATCTTTTTGGGTCAGATGGGTATAAATCTGGGTGGTGTTTATGCTTTCATGCCCAAGCAGTTCTTGGATAAGTCTAAGATCAGCGCCTTTTTCCAGCATGTCGGTAGCATAGGTATGACGGAGTTCATGAGGATGAAGGTTCAAGGAAAGGCCGGTTTTCTTTTCAACCGATTTCAAAATGTATTCGAGCCCCCTAACGGTTAGTTTTTTCCCGTTGGAATTCAAAAATAGCTCTTTGGGACGGACATTTGCCCTAGAAATAAGGATAGGACGCAGTTTTGAGGCATATTGCTTAATCGCGACCTCGGCGGTTTTATCTAAAGTGGTTAGGCGGTCTTTGTCCCCTTTGCCGCGGACCCTTATGCTATGTGAGCCCATATCAATTTGCGAAGGTTCCAAGGATACGAGTTCGGAAGCACGAAGGCCAGATGATAAAAGCAAGGCGATTATCGCTTGGTCCCTAAGCATCAACTCGTCGGTCCTCTTTTTGTTTTCGCCAAGAAGCGTCGCGGCTTCCGCAGGATAAAGGTGATCGGGGTATTTTATCTCCGCTTTCGGCGATTGAATCCTTCTAAAAGGATTGGATTCGATGACCCCATGTATCTGAAGATAGTCGAAATAACCCCTAAAGCAAGAGAGTCTTCTTTGAAGTGTCCGTTTTCCGATTTTGCCAGCAATCTGCTCAGAAAGGTAATTGCGGATAATCTTTTTATCGACCTCTTCCACATTCTTCTTCCGTTTTTGGAGAAAGAGGAAAAATGATTCCAAATCGAGTCGATACGAGGAAATGGTTTTATCGCTAAAGGAACGCTGGGCCTTTAGATAAAGGAGGAAGTCTTCCGCGGATTTATCTATCGATGGCATCCCTATACTCCTTCATGGCCTTCAAGGCGTCTTCGATCGCTTTTTCGCGCTCCTTCTTTTCGACGTTAGGAAAAAGGGCCCAATTAGCGTTCATCGGGGAAAACATCTTTTCCGGAGCGTTCAAAATATAGGAAATGAGGGCACCCGTGACGGTGTTTTTGGGAACGCTGACAAATGGAAGGCCGAGCATTCTACGCTCCGCGTTAATCGCACATATGATGCCCATCATCGCGGATTCGACATATCCTTCGACCCCGCTAAGCTGTCCCGCCACGAAAACATTTGGCTTCGCTTTCAAGGAAAGGTCCTCATTTAGACAACGCGGGGAATCGAGGTAGGAATTGCGGTGCATCAAACCATAACGGACAAATTCGGCGTTTTCCAAACCGGGAATCATCGAGAAGACTCTTTTTTGCTCTGAATAAGTTAGATTGGTTTGGAAACCGACGAGGTTGTAATAATCGCCCAAGGCGGTGTCTTGACGAAGTTGCAAAGCGGCATAGGGATGATGATTCTCATCGGATAAACCAAATGGTTTAAGGGGGCCGTGTCTTAAAGTTTCCGCTCCTCTAGAAGCTATGACCTCCACGGGCAGACATCCTTCGAAATATTTGGTATCGAAATCATGAACGAGGGCCTTCTCGGCGTTGACGAGTTCATGATGGAAGGCGAGATATTCGTCTTTGGTGAACGGGCAATTGATGTATGCCTCATCCCCTTGATTGAAACGCGATTTGTAATAGGCTTTCGAAAAATCGATGGTGTCCTTCTTAACGATAGGGGCTGAGGCATCGAAGAATGAGAACGACTTCTTTCCAACGAGTTCGGTGATGTTCTCCATCAATTTCCCGTCGGATAATGGGCCCGTAGCAAGAATAGTCAATTCGTCATCGAATTCCTTCACCTCTTCGTAATGGATATGGAGATTGGGGAAGGCCTTCAGTTTTTCGGTGATGTCCTTAGCAAAACCATCCCTATCGACCGAGAGGGCGTTGCCCGCGGGGACCTCGTTTTTGGCAGCGGATTCCATGGTTAAAGAACCAAGGATTCGCATCTCCTCCTTCTGCAGCCCCGAGGCGTTTGTGAGCTGTTTGGATTTCAGCGAGTTGGAACAAACGAGTTCCCCGAACAAATCGGTATGATGGGCGTGGTCATCGACAAGGGGCCTTCTTTCATACAAATGGACTTCATAACCCTTTTTAAGCAAATAAAAGCAGGCTTCGCTTCCAGCTAGACCTGCTCCGATGATTTTTACTATACGTTTCTCGCTTTTTTCCATGAGGAAATTAAATCATTCATCCTTGTGTTCGGGAATAGGTTCCGTGAATTTGCATCTTGGGAAACGCGAACACCCGAAGAAGAGTGAGTCGCGATGATGACGGATGACAAGGTGACCTATGCCGCATTTTGGGCATGGTTTGTCGGTGGGCTTTGGGGGCTCATCTGGTTTAGTTTCTTTTTTACGGTAGACCTTCTTGTCTTTGTTTTTGGTGTAATGGCAGTTCGGGAAATTGCTGCATCCGATGAATTTTTCGCCTTTGCGATTGGCTTTTTCGATCAAAGGCGCGCCGCATTCTGGGCACATTTCCCCAGTCTGTTTCTCCTCTTTTCTGATGTAATCGCATTCAGGATAGCCGGAACATCCAACGAAGAAGACCCCGGATCTGCTCTTTCTTTCGACGAGGGGCTTGCCGCATATCGGACAAAGTTCACCTGTTTTTTTAGGTTGGCGTTTGGTCATCGCCGATTTAGCTTCGGTCCATTGTTTATGGAATGGGGTGTAGAAATCGGTTAAGGCCTGGAGAAAATCGAGTTGACCAACCGCAATTTTATCGAGGACGGCTTCCATTTCGGCGGTATATTCCAAATCGATGACCCTCGGAAAATACTCAAAAAGGACATCGATGCACGCTTTCCCGTCTTCCGTTGGAGTCAAAACCCCACGGTTGTTGGTTACGTATTTCCTTTTCACCAACGTTTCGACGGTCGTGGCGTAGGTTGATGGGCGTCCAATGCCCTTATCTTCCATGGCTTTGACGATGGACGCAACGTTATATGGAGGATTTGATTTCGTGAATTTTTGATCGGCTTTGGATGAAGAGACGTCTAGGAGTTCTCCTTCATGCATTTCCGGAAGGGAGGACGAATCGTCTTCCTCAAACTCCCCATATATAGCTGTATATCCAGGGAAAACGGTGGTTGTCCCACTTAAAAGGAACTCAAGACCGTTCCCTTCAAGGACGACTTTGGTGGAATCGGAGATCTTTGGAGCCATGGTTGAGGCGATGGCTCTGCAATAAATAAGGCGATAGATCTTCGCTTCATCTTGGCTAACGTATTGGGCGACCACTTCCGGAGTCCTATGGGTTCCGGTCGGACGGATGGCTTCGTGGGCGTCTTGGGCTCCATCGCCCTTGCGAAGGGTGCCGACGTAATTCGCGCCGAAGCGTTCGGTGATATAAGGAACGGAATGGGCGTAGAAGAAATGCGGGGAAATCCTCGTGGAATCCGTACGCATATAGGTAATCAAACCAATATGCTCTGAGTTCTTACCTTCGAAGAGGGTCTGGGCAACCGCTTGAGTCCTAACGTTGGAGAACCCGTATTTATTGAAGGCGGCCTGTTGCATCGTCGAGGTGGTGAAAGGCATAGGCGGATAAGACTTATTGCCCTTTGTGACATCGATCTTCTTGACGGAAAGCTTAGCGGGGATGCGAGCTAAAATGGCATCGGCCGCTTCTTTGTTTCCGATGTTGGTTGCGTTCTTGTTGAATTCGTCGATTTTCTTGGCAATAGGGACGCCATCGACGGATAGAAGGGTGGCTTTGCGGGGTTTGCCATCAACGAGGACTTCGATTTCAACGGTCCAATATTCCTTCTTCCGTTTTTCGTACTCCTCAATTTCGTTCTGACGGTCGACGATCATGCGCAAAGCCGCGGATTGAACCCTGCCCGCAGACTTGATGCCAACGCGCCTTTGCAAAAGGGAGGAAACGCGGAATCCGACGATCCTATCCTCCATTCTCCTCACGATTTGGGCATGGACCAAATCCATGTCGATTGTGCGTGGCGAATTGATGGAATTTAAGACCACGTCCTTGGTAATTTCCTCAAAAGTGACCCTTGGAGTGCTATTTATCGGCAAGCCCAAAAGTTCTGCCAAATGGTAGGAAATGGCTTCCCCTTCACGGTCAGGGTCGGTTGCCAAGATGACCGAATCGGCCTTCTTGACTTCGGCTGAAAGTTCATTGATTAATTTTCGTTTTGGAACAGGGATCGTCCAATCGGGACGGAAGTTATCCTCAACGATGACCCCAAGCCCGCCGATACCGCGCGTCGAAAGATCGCGGACATGACCTTGGGAGGCCATGACCTTGTAATCCGATCCCAGAAATCTGGATATCGCTTCTGACTTGGTTGGGGATTCTACAATTACTAATTTCATGTTGTCGCGATAGAGAATATAGATGTGCTTTTTGAGGTTGTCAAAGTGTAGAAAGCGGTTTCATGCCCTTGCTAATTCCTTATAAATAAATCTTCTTTATTTATAGAAAATGGCCAATATTTTTTCCCTTCATTTGGCTTAGGAATTAGTTATGCCCATTTGAAAAAGAATGTCGTCCGAAGAAGATACCAAGGCTGCTCCATCGCTGATGAAAACGTTGTTCAGGTTCCCTTCGTTCGCCCTAAAAGGAAGACAGGCGACGTCTCCCCCTTTGTTTAATGTCAAAGCCACGGTCTCCAGCACTCCTTCATGGGGGAAAGCGCTAGAAACGAAGAGCAAATGGCTTAATTGGGCCATGAGCCAATTGGACTGTAAAACCCTAATCGGCGAGGCTTTGGTGCCGGGCGGAAAAATCGAAATGGCCAACCCCTTCTTTTTGGCCGCGCGAATTAACTCGGTTTTCGATGGCGGATCGTACATATCTATTCCGCAAGGCAAGCAGGCAACGGGCTTCCCATACTCCAAAGCCACGTTCATGGTTATCTCCTGCGTCCCTTTTATTAGTCCGGAGATGACCGTGACCCTTTCGTCTTTGGCTAAGCCCTTGACGATTTCCCTAAGAAGCGAATCGGTCTCGGGGTCCAATTCCTTTGAGCCGCAGACACCGATTAGCCTTGATGGGTTAGCGAGCAAACTGATGTCCCCGTCATAATAAATAACCAGAGGCGGTCTAGCGATGGTTTGCAAAAAGGCAGGGTATTCAGGGTCGAGGTAAGTTAGGCAATTATACCGTAATGAGGCTACCACCCTTTTGGCCGTGGCAACGTCAATCTCTTGCCGTGAATGGATGTGGTCCACTATCTTCAACCATTCTCCTTCGTGGATCAAAGATAGGTAAATTAGAATCTCTCTTGAGGTAATTGTTTCAGATTCCATAAAAAGTCCTCCTACTTACTAATAGGGGGAAAAATCAAAAAATGGCTCAAAAAATTTTAAAAAGACGAAAAAAATTAAATATCGAATAACGAAAGCTGCTTTTGGAAGAATTTCTTCACAGGGCCAAAGCTCCTTCTATGGACGCCGGGAATTGGTCCATTAGCCTCAAGTTCCGCCATATGGGCTTTCGTGCCATATCCTTTATGGGACGAAAAGGAAAACGCTGGATATTCTTTTTCTAGTTCGTTCATGTAACGGTCACGAGTGACTTTGGCCAAAATTGAGGCCGCGGCGATATTGAGGCATTTGGCGTCGCCCTTGATGATGGGGACGACTTCGCTTTTCATGTTTTTTAGAGGCATCGCGTCGGTGAGGATAAGATCATAATCGACCTTGATTTGGCTTATGGCCTGTTTCATGGCGATTTTGGTCGCCTCATATATATTGTATTTATCTATGTCTTCCGCGGAGACCAAAGCAATGCCATACCCAAGGGCCTTTTCCTTTATTTCCTCGTAAAGGGCTTCCCTAGCCTTCTCGCTCATTTGCTTAGAGTCGTTGATGGCATCGTTTTCATAATCGGGCGGAAAAACGACCGCGGCCGCACAAACAGGTCCAGCCAAAGGTCCTCGCCCGGCTTCGTCTACGCCGACTATGAGTTTGACGGAAGAGGAATAGTAATTTCGTTCTTCCGTTAGCATTCTGGTTTCTCCAAGGAAATATTCCCAAGAAGCCCATCCTTGAATTCCTTTATAAGAAGGTAGGCGGCTTTGTTCAAAGATAGATCCCCGCCTTCGAGGAGGCCGCGTCTAGAGGCAATTGCGGCGAAGGCTTCTTCTGAGGTCATTTTGGAAGCGTCTTCTATGCCAAATCTATCACGCAAAAACAGGGGGTACTCTTCCTTAATATATATAAATAAGGATTCAGCGATATCTTCAGTGGGCAAAACGTCCTCTCTCATGCTCCCCAAAAGGGCTAATTTGACGGCTTGTTCTCTAGTTGGATAATTCATCGGAAGGATGCCCGGAGTATCAAGAAGGGTGAAATCGTCATTGATCTTAATCCATTGTTCGGCGCGGGTGACGCCGGCTTTATTGCCAACGACCGCGACCTTGCGTCCGCGGATATTGTTTATGAGGGTGCTTTTGCCAACGTTAGGGATTCCGATGACCATCACCCTGATGGGTTGTTTCTTCATCCCATAACGTTTTTCCTTTTCTCTTTTCGAAGCCACCAAAGGGGTTGAAGCCTCGGCGAGCAAGGAAACGAATTTGTCCTTTTTCAGATTGCCTGCAATCGCCGGCACTCCAGCTTTGGAAAAATAGCGGAGCCAGGCTTTGGTGACATCCGGATCGGAGGAATCTGATTTCGTTAACAAAAGGAGTCTCGCCTTTTGGCCGGCAAGTTCATTCAAAAGGGGGTTGCGCGATGCTAAAGGAGCCCTTGAATCGACCAGCTCAACTATCAAATCGACGCTTTTGACGTATCCGGAAAGAATACGGAGGGCTTTTTGCATATGACCTGGAAAATAATGAACATTCTGCTGTTTCATAATTAATGCTCCAGATTTATGTAATCCCAAGGCATCCTAATCTTGTCGAGGCGGAATTTCGTTTTGAAGGAATCGCCTTCCAAAACCAATTCTCTCATCCCCGTGATTAAGCAGGCCTTGCCTTGAATCATCCAGTCTTTAATTGGGCCTTCGGCTCTAGAGTCGTTGGAAAAACCTGCTCTACGGTTATCACCAACCAAATAATATTCGCCATCTCCCAAAGTCGCGGTGGACATTGGGTAACGAAAGGCAAAGCTCGTATATTTCAAAACGCTTCCACTAGAGCTAACAATATCCGGATAATCTTCCTCGGTATAGAGATTATCAAGAACAATCGTCTCTCCCAAGGCGGTCTTGATCGTGGTCTTTCCCCAAACGGAATTGCCCTTTATCTCTTCGTTAAGCAAAGGGTCATTGACGATGGTGACGGTTTCACCAGGGAGGCCGATGATCCTTTTAATCTTTAGCTCCGCGCTTTTACGAAGAACTCCACCCGTATAATCAGTTGGATAATAGGTGTAAACAATATCGAAACGTTTCAAAGACGGAAGCCAGGCATCTCTCTTATCCGATTTCCCCCATCCATAATCGATGAGGTCTCCTTCATGGCTCGAGGATCCAGAATACCAGTTCTTCGCAGTTCCTGAAGAGGAAACGGAATTTTTGTTTAAGGTTGGGTACATGGACATTCCGTTGATAAAGAAGGCATCGCCAAAAGCGACGTTACGATAAACAAGTGTAGCAACAGGAAAGATCGAAATGACGACAAGAGTCAAAAGAACGATATTGAAAACCGTCAAGAAAACAGAAAGTTTCTTCTTTTTCTTGTCTTCCTTCTTGCTCTCCTGAATGCTAGGAAGCTCGCTTTTGTCCTTTTCTTCGTCCATGTAGGAAGATTATAGAATCATAAACACTCGTTATCAACGAATGAAATATAACTCAAAAGACAGAAAAAAGCCCGCTTTCACGGGCTTTTAAGGTCACTTTTGAGTTAGCTTTTCCAAACGTTTGGACAAACTTAGTCGGCAGATTTGATACGGGCAGCTTTGCCGGAGAGCTTACGAAGATAGGTAATCTTGTTGCGGCGGACTTTACCACGTCTCACAACTTCAATCTTGGCGATTGCTGGTGAGTTGACGGGGAAGGTACGCTCGACACCGACACCAGAGGAAAGTTTACGAACGGTGAAGGTTTCGGAAACGCCACCACCACGGCGCTGGATAACAACGCCTTCGAATACTTGGTTACGTTCCTTCTTGTTCTCGATGATGCGGACATACACTTTGATGGTGTCGCCGGAAGAGAATTCAGGAATATCTTTGCGAAGCTGACGGGCAGTAATCTCATTAACAAGGTTGTTGTTCATTTTGATTGCTCCTTTCGTTGGGATGATCTGACATCCAGGCACATACCATAAGTGACAAATGCAGCGGTGCCTGATGGCGTCTTAAGACGCGAACAAGATATTACACAAGCCAAGAAGGGAATGCAATCATTAATTGATTGAGGAAGAAGAACAAAAAGGGGCAAATACATACCTCTTTGATAACAAAAAATAAGGGGTTCAGCAAAAACCTTTTGTCATCGGATGTTTTTGAATTGTAAAGTATTTTAGCTTTACATTGTTTTAGTATGTTAAGCAGTTTTACTTTACATAATAATTATCTAGATAACATCTAATGTTTTCATGCTGTTAAGTAAATATGCTTGACACTATTGTAGAAGGCGAATAAAATACGCAACGGAAAGAAAGGAGTCCAAAAACAATGGTTAAAATCAGACTTACAAGAACAGGCCGTCATAACGATCCAAGCTATCGTATCGTCGTTGCCGATTCCCACTATGCGAGGGATGGCAGAAACATCGCCACAATCGGCATTTATGATCCAGCCAAAGGCGTTGATGGCGCAACAATTGATGAAGCTTTAGCCCTTCAATGGCTCAACAACGGTGCCGCTCCAACCGATACCGTTCGCGCTATCCTCTCTGCTAAAGGCATCATGACGAAATTCGCCGCCGAAAAAGGTAAAAAGTAATGAGCGAAGAAAGAGAAATCGATTGGGGATCAATCATCCACCCTATTATCGATCCCCTCGTTGAAAATCCTGAATCCGTTATGATTCGCGTCGATAACGCGCATAACGAAAAAGGTATTCGTCTTCTAATCGTTGCTGAAGACCACGATACCGCTCGCCTAGTCGGCAAGAAAGGTATAGTCGCAAGCGCCCTCCGCGACGTCGTTGGAATGGTAACTAAAGCCAACGGAACGAACGAAAGGGTGTTTCTCAAGTTCGAATCCTTCGGAAACGAAGAACAAGAAAGCGAATAAACCACTTCGGCAGGCTTCGACCTGCCGTTTTTTATGGAATACATTCAAATTGCAAAACTAAACAAGACATTTGGACTAAAGGGAGAATTCAGGGCTTATTCCCTCACTGATTTCCCCGAAGAGAGGTTCAAGAAAGGCAAAACCATGTTTTTTCTTGACCCAAAAACCTCGGAAACCACTCCTTTTACGCTTTCCTCTTACCGAAAAAAGGATCCTTTTGTTTTTATAGGCTTTAAGGAAATCCAAACTATCGAGGAAGCAGAAAAACATTTGGGGAAATTCTTGGTTATTCCAAAGGAAGAGGCCGTTATTCCAAATGGGGCATTTCACGTTTTCGACCTTTTAGATTGTGAAGTCTATTCTGAAGAAGGCGAGAAAATCGGCGTTGTCATCGATATTTTTTCCTATTCTCCGGTAAAGAATCTCAGAATTAAAAGAGAAGGAAAAAATGATTTGCAAGTTCCTTTTGTGGATCAATTCATTAAAGAAGTTGATGTCGAAGCAAAACGTATAGTTATCCATGTCATAGAGGGGCTATTATGAAGATAACCATCCTCACTTTATTCCCCGAGATGTTCGTTGGATTCAAGGAGAATTCGATAATGAAGCGTGCTCTTGGAAAAGGGGTCGCGACACTCGAATTAATCAATATCCGCGATTATACGAAAGATAAATATAGAAGGACGGATACTCCTCCGATTGGGGGTGGAGCTGGGCTTGTACAAAAAGCGCAGCCAATTGTCGATGCAATAGAGGCTGCAAGGACCCCAAATAGCCTTGTTGCTCTAATGTCGCCAAGAGGTGAAACCTATTCGCAGAAGAAAGCTGTCCAGTATTCAAAGCTCGATCACCTCATCATCGTCTGCGGTCATTATGAAGGCATAGATGAGCGAGTGAATAAATATGTTGATGAACTGATTTCCATTGGGGATTACATTCTTACCGGTGGCGAAATTCCTGCGATGGGCATTGCAGATTCTGTTATTCGCCTCCTTGATGGAGCAATTGCCGAAGATAGCTTAATAGATGAATCCTTTAACAACGATTTATTAGAATACCCACAGTATACAGAGCCCTATGATTTCAATGGTGATAAGGTTCCAGATCTCCTTTATTCAGGGGACCATAAATCCGTGGAAAAGTGGCGGAGAAAGCAAAGTCTTTCCTTAACAAGAAAGTATCGTCCTGACTTGTTCAAAAATGTCAATTTATCCAAATCTGACAAAAAACTTTTGGACGAAATAGATAAAGGTGATACGCCTCAATGGGAAGAGAAAGCGAATGAGGTTGGACGCAAATTCAACCACAATCGGAACTCCGATTAACGGCATATTAAAACTGGGAATGACAACCATTCCCAGTTTTCTTTTTAGAATCTGAATCCTCCGCCAGGTTTGCCCTGATATTGTTTCATTTGCTTCATCATTTTTTTACTGTCTTCATAACGCCTGATCACGCGGTTGACGTCAGCGTTGGTAAGGCCAGAGCCTTTTGCTATACGATTTTTATGACTATAACGAAGTATTTCGGGATGTCTTCTTTCGTAAGGGGTCATTGAATTGATGATGGCTTCGAAAACAACCATTTCTCTTTCGGCTTTTTCCTTTTGCTCATCGGTTAACTTGGGCATTCCCGGAATCATTTTGGCAATAGCGGATAAGGAGCCGATGCGACGGACTTGTTTCATTTGCTTGAGCATGTCTTCGAGTGTGTAATCCCCTTCCATCATCCTCTTGGCGGTTTTCTCCGCCTCTTTCTCATCCATGATATCCTTGGCTTTCTCAACAAGGGTAACGACGTCACCCATCCCAAGGATCCTATCGGCCATTCTGGATGGATAGAAAGGTTCGAGATCTTCCATCTTTTCACCGATACCAGCGTATTTGATTGGCAATCCGGTGAGGTATTTAATCGAAAGGGCGGCACCGCCACGGGCATCGCCATCGAGCTTGGACATAATGACGCCTGTTAAACGCAAATCTTTGTTGAAGGCATTGGCGACGTTGACGGAATCTTGTCCAGCCGCCGCATCCACAAGGAGGAGAACCTCGTTTGGATGAACTTCGTGATTGATGTTCTTCAACTCTTCCATTAGGCCTTCATCTATTTGCAAGCGTCCAGCGGTATCAATTAAAAGAACGTCGTAGCCTTCTTTTATCGCCTGTTTTTGGGCTTCTTTAGCAATCTTGACAGGATCTTCTTTGCCCAATGAGAAAAACGTCATCCCGACTTGGTCGGCAACGGTATGCAATTGTTCGATGGCGGCAGGGCGATACACGTCAGCGGCCGCGACCATGACTTTCTTATGCTCTTTGGAAATCCAGTGATGACCAAGTTTTCCGGCAGTCGTGGTTTTACCAGTTCCTTGCAAACCAACCAAAAGAATCGTTGTTAAGCCACCTTTGGTGAAAGATATTTCGGTTTGGTCCGCGCCAAGGAGCTCCTCGATTTCGTCATGAACGACCTTGACGATCATCTGAGAAGGATTGACCTTGTTATAAACGTCGAGGCCAATCGATTTCTCCTTAACATCGTTTGTAAAAGCTTTGACGACTTTGAAATTGACGTCGGCTTCAAGGAGGGCAACGCGGATCTCCTTGAGCATGTCGTCCATGTTCTTTTCACTTAAATGAGACTGACCACGGAGTTTTTTGAAGATATTACTGAAACGATCAGATAGAGATTCAAATGCCATTGCTGAGATCCTTTACTAACTGTTGATAGAGTTCTAATTTTATTTTGTCATCGTCAACCGCCTCGATGGCTTCGATTGTTTTTTTAATGTCTTTCCTTTTTTCCACCAAATGGAGTTTTTCTTCATAGGATTGCATCTTCGCGACAGCCTTTTCAATCGCGTCATGAACGGCCGCGCGGGAAACAAGACTATCGGAAGCAATCTCGCTTAAGGACAAATCGAAGCGATAATACTCATTCAGCACCTCTCTTTGTTTCGGGGTTAACATGGCTTCATAGGAAGCGAAAAGATCAAGAATGTCGCGCCTAGATTCGAGAATATCGGGGTCATTCATGTTCTTCATCTCCTAAAAGAAGGCCATAAAGGTATTTATCGAGGTCGAATTCCTGCAAATCATCCATGGTTTCACCCAGTCCGATGAAGCGAACCGGAACGCCTAATTCATCACGAATGGAGAGAATAATACCGCCTTTGGAGGTTCCATCCATCTTCGTAATGACAATGCCGGTCAAATCGGTGACCTCCTTGAAAGCCTTGGCTTGGAGAACCCCGTTTTGCCCGGTCGTTCCATCGATGATCAGGAAGCTTTCATGCGGGGCGCCCGGGATTTCCCTTCCCAAAACACGATTGATTTTGGCTAGTTCCTGCATAAGGTTTTGCTTGGTTTGCTGTCTACCGGCCGTATCGACGATCATCAAATCGATGTGGTTGTTTTTGGCGAATTGGCATCCATCATAGACAACGGATGCAGGGTCGCCGTTTTCCTTGCCTGTCACAATCGGGCAGCCAAGTCTTTCGGCCCAGATCGAAAGCTGAGCCGTCGCCCCTGCGCGGAAAGTATCCCCCGCAACGAGCATGACCTTCTTTCCTTTTTGCTGATAACGCCTGGCAAGTTTCGCTATAGACGTGGTTTTTCCGACTCCATTGACGCCGACAACGAGCAAAACCGTGACGGAACCTTCGGCAAAGCGAATTTCGTTCTCGATTGAATCGCCGGAAGTTGCATAATCGACAAACATGTTATCAATTAGCAATTCATTGATCTTTTTGGGGTCGCTGATGCCTTCTTTTTGGGCATCGTCGAGAAGCTTTTCGATTAGGCGAAGGGAAAGATCGACGCCAACATCGGACTCGATGAGAATCTGCTCCAATTCTTCAAAGTATTCTTCGTTGACTTTGGCGTAACGCTTGCTCAAGGAATCAAGCCTAGAAGCGAAGTTCTTCCGACTTTTTTGCATTCCCTTCTCATAGGTTTTCAAAGATTTTTCTTCTTGTTCAGAAGGTTTTGTTTCCTCTTTTTTGGAGAATTTGTTTTTTAAAAATGAAAATAAACCCATAGTTCTCCCTTTCTAGATGGCAAGCTTGGACAAAGCGTCGCTTGCGGCGGCGGTCTCCGCGGCCTTTTTGCTTTTGCCGATGCCTTCTCCCAATTCATGGCCATCAAGGAAAACCCCGACTGTGAATGTTTTATCGTTTGGGGTTCCAGATTCCTTCAAGACCACATAAGTAAGATCGCCGCGGTTATCGCTTTGAACGGCTTCCTGCAACGTTGATTTAGGATTCAGCTCAACTCGTATTTCGGCGGCTTTGATTCTTTCGGTGAGCAATTTCCTGACAAAGTTCAGCGCGAAAGCCTGACCTTGGTCAAGATAGAGGGCGCCTAAGAACGATTCAAACACATCCTCAAGAATATTGTCGGCCTTTTTGCCTTCTTCCCCAAGGCTAGGTCCCACAAGAAGGCAGGAGTCCAATTTCAATTCACGGGCGTAATTGGCTTCCGCGGCAGTGCAGATGAACTGCGCCCGAAGTTTGGAAAGGTCGCCAGAAGACATGTTCGGATGGCAAACATAGCAAAGCTCGGCAGTCACAAGGTTGACAACCGAATCGCCTAAGAACTCAAGACGTTCGTAATCACGATGTTCGCTCTTTAAATGGCCATTCATGGACTTATGGGTAAAAGCCATCTTAAAAAGGCCAACATCGTTTGGTTCGATATTGTGGATGGCCAGTAGTTTTAAGATTCTTTCTTCCATTTGTTTTTCCATCGGAGTGATTATACCAATAATGCAGGATTATGAATGTATCCTTTTATAAGGATAAAGCGTTTTTAAGCTGTTATTACTATATTCGCGTCTGCTTTCGCTTTTTTAAGCAGGTTCTTATACTCCGGATTAGTCTCGTTCCTAACGATTTCCGAGGCATCGTTTCTCGCGGCTTCGAGGATTTTGAAGTCCTCAATGGCGTTCAAATAATCAAAATCTGGAAGACCAGATTGTTTCAAACCCCCGATAGTTCCAGGACCGCGAAGCCTTAAATCCGCTTCGGCGATTTTGAAACCATCGTCGGTCGATAATAAAACGGAAAGCTTTTCGATGGACTCCTCGTCTTTTTCGTCGGAAACCATGATAAAATAAGCTTCCTCACCATCGCGACCTATACGACCCCTTAGTTGGTGAAGGCTCGACAAAGCGAAACGATTCGCTTCATAGACTATCATCAAGCAAGCTTCCTTGATATCAATTCCTACTTCTATTACAGAAGTTGATACCAAAATAGGGCATAAACCCGTCTGAAAGGCCAATAGAGCGGCTTCTTTCTCATCGACGGTCATTTTCCCGTGTAGCATTGTAACTTTGCCAGAATAGCGTTTTTTGTAATTTTCATAGACGAGTTTGACCGAAGCCAAATCGTTTTCCCCCTCTTCGATTTGGGGGGCGACGACGAATATCCTCTTTCCTTTATTTAGAAAGAAGGAAACGGCGGAATCGATTCTTTTGCTTTTGGAATCGAAAAGCATGGTTTTGACTTCTCTTTTTTTGAAGGGGAAATCGGTCAACGTGGAAACGTCGAGGCTGCCATAAAGGGTAATGGCCAAGGTTCTAGGAATCGGGGTAGCCGTCATTAATAGCAAATCTGAATCATCGCCCTTAGAAGCCAAATAGGCTCTTTGGTTAACCCCAAATTTATGCTGCTCATCAATTATCGCCAAACCTAGACTTTGATAGATTACGTCTTTGCTGAAAAGGGCATGGGTTCCTACGACCAAATCCAAAGTGCCTTCCCTCAATTCCTCAAGAATACGAAGTCTTTCGACACGACTTGTTGTCCCGACGAGAAGGGCAACGGAAAGGTTGGTATTTTTGAATAAGCCCATGAAGAAGGCGTAATGTTGCCTTGCTAGAGCATCTGTAGGGGCCATGATCGCTCCCTGTCTGCCTCGAAGATAATTGGTGTAAATCGCAATTCCAGCGACTAGTGTTTTGCCGGTTCCAACATCACCTTGCAGCAAACGATTCATCAAGGAAGGACGTTCCATATCGGTTACGATTTCCTTACAGGCTTTCTTTTGGGAGGCGGTTAATTCAAAAGGCATGGAATTGACGAAAGCGGTTAATTCGGAATGGCTAAATTGTCTTGAATATGACCTGCAAAGTTTCTTATTGCCTTGCCTGATAATTTGGTTTTTAAGGCAAAAAAGAAGGGCTTCCTCGTATTTCAAAGTTCTAGTTCCTTGCAAGACATCATCTTGGGATTTTGGAAAATGGCACCTATATAAAGCGTCTTCTTTTTTAAGAAGGCGGTATCGCGTCATCAAGGGATTAGGAATTATGTCCTCGATTGGTTCTTTGTTAGCTTCGAAGGCCTTTTTTACAAGACTGATAAAATGACGTTGAGGGTAGTCCAACGGCAACGAATAGACAGGTTGAATCGTTTCTTCTTCGGGGATGGAGCCTTTCTTCATTGAAATCAACGTCAGGCAATGCCTTTTAGCATCATAACTTGCCTGTATGGTGTATTCGTCGCCTTCATGGATTGATGTGGCCAAATACGGCTGATTCCAGGCCATGATCCGAAACTGAATCCCGACGTCTGAATCAAAATAAAAACGGACATTGCTTGTTTTTGAAAAGCGAAGGCTTTCGGTTCTTCCGACTGTTTTCCCGTGAATGACAACCTTTTGCTTGTCATTCATCCTATATAGGGTTTCTTTGGGGGTAAGCCCATATGAAACATAACCTCTAGGAAGGTGAAAAATAACATCTTTGTAAGACGTTATGCCCATCTTTTCCAACATGGAATTCACGTTTTTGCTAGAAGATAGTTTCATTGAAAAGATTCTAACATAAAAAGGCCCTTCCTACACGGGAGGGCCTAATGGACAAAACGGGTTATTCGACGCCGATAAGGAAGCTATAAACGGGTTGACCGCCAGACCAAACGTCAACTTGGTAATCGTCCCCATACTGCTCGTTGAGGGAATTGGTGATTTCCTCTTGTTCTTCGGGGGTGACATCTTCACCAACAATAACGGTGACGACTGCGCTATTCTTCCTAACTAACGATCCTACTAAGTCAAGCAAGGCTTCCTTCTTATCTGAAACGCAAGAAACGATGTTCTTGTCTTTCATAGCCATATAATAGCCTTTCGTAATGTGAACTCCATCAATATCGGTATCTTTGATGGCGTAGGTTACAGATCCGGAACGAACTGTTTTTAGACTACTCTTCATATCTTTGAAGATATCATCGGCTTCAAGATCGGGGTTGAATTGCATGCAAGCGGTGATACCTTGAGGAATGTTCTTTGTTGGAACAACCCTAGCTTTTATCGGAGTATCCGCCATAACTTCGCAGGCTTGCGAAGCGGACATGAGGATATTGGAGTTGTTTGGGAAGATAAAAACGTTTTGGGCCTTAGTTTGTTTAATGGCCTTCACGAAATCCTCAGTTGATGGATTCATGGTCTGACCACCGGAAACGATTTGGTCAACACCGAGCTCGCGGAACATTTCGTCAAGTCCTGTTCCAGAGGAAACAACGACTAGAGCATATGGTTTTTCGGTGACGATTTCTTCCGTTTCCGAATTATCTTCCGCAGCTTCCGCGTTGCGACGAGCCTTGTTTCTTTCAATATTTCCGGCCATATCGGTAGCAACTTGGCCGTGCTCAATGTTATGGTGTTCCTCAGACATGTTCTCGATGGTGATAGACACGAATTCGCCGAATTGTTGGGCGTAATTGAGCATATTACCAGGAGTTAAGGTATGGACATGCACTTTCACGATGTCATCATCACGAACGGTGACGACGGATTTGCCGTGGCTAGAAAGGAAGCGAAGGAATGTCTTTTCGTTGAAGGCTCTTTTGCCAGTTCCAACTTCGCCAATGCGAAGGATGAATTGGGTGCAATAGCCATAACCTTCTTCATCTTCGGTTAGTTTTGCCCCGGCATATAAGGGGATATCATTTTGGATGGGCTCATGGGAAACGGTGGATAGGTCAGCGTTACGAGTAATAACTTCGCCATGGACGGCACTGACCATGCCTTCGATGATGCGAACCAATCCGGCTCCGCCGCTATCGACGACGCCAACTTCGGCCAAAACAGGTAGAAGATCAGGCGTATGAGCCAAAGAAATACGTGCTTGCTCAAGGAAATAATCCATGGCTTGCTCGATAGATGTGTTTTTCTTTACAAAATCCGAAAGGGCAGCACTAGCTTCGCGTATAACCGTAAGAATCGTACCTTCCACCGGCTTCATTACGGCTTTGTAGGCAATTTCCCTGGCTTTGGAAAAACAATCGGCAAGAGCGATCGCGTTTAATGTTTCTTTGCCCTCGCAAGCTAAGGAAAAACCTTTAAATATTTGTGAGGTGATAACGCCGGAATTCCCCCTAGCGCCCATTAGAAGGCCGCGAGAGAAATTGCTGGAAACCACAAAAAGATCGACAGACTCTTTATTTTGAATTTCCTTCATGCCAGAAGTGACTGTCAAATTCATGTTCATTCCAGTATCGCCATCTGGAACGGGGAAAACGTTCAACTGATCGACTTCTGGATAATGGTTATATAGGTTATTCGCCCCGGAGATATACATCTCCTTAAGTACGGTGGCGTTGATAGTTTTCATTGTTTTGTCCTAAATATCTTTAACATCTTGGACGTACACGTTAACGGCAGGGAATTTAACTTGGAAAGTCTTTTCCAATATATATTTAACTTTCTTTTGGACTTCGGAAACGATTTCAGGAATCTTGACTCCATAGGCGCAGATAACATAAATATCCACAGAATAGCCTTTTTGAGTCTTTTTTACATAAATGCCTTTATTGAATTCCTCGACTTTAAGGAGCTCATAAATGTTGTCGCGCAAAATACTCTTGCTGGCAAGGCCGACAACCCCATAGCATTCTTGGGTGGCGTTGCCTGCAATGGAAGCAATGGCGGAAACCGATACTTCGATCCCTCCGAATTCCGTCCGTTTAGATACGTTTGATGACATAACGAATTAATGGGTTGTTTCCTTAAGGAAACCATTGTAATTATCCCATAACCTCGACCATTGTCAAATAAGGAAACGGGAATTGTTTGCTATAAAGAAAAAAAGCCCGGCAGCGCGCTATTTTCACAGGCAAGACCTGATATCGTCGCCGCGACGGTGCTTAACTTCTGTGTTCGGGATGGGAACAGGTGTGCCCACCGTGCCAAAACTACCAGACTTTTTTTCTAGAGAGATCCATGATCTCTGAAAACCGAATACTATCATCTACATGTTCTCACAAGTCACTGTTTTCTTTTACTTATGCGCCTGACTTAGCTTACTCATCAATAAAAATTGGATTAGTGAAATTAAGTCCTCGGACTATTAGTATTGCTCAGCTGAACACATTACTGTGCTTACACTTGCAACCTATCAACCTCCTAACTTTGGAGGGTCCTTAACCTCTTACGAGGTGGGAAGTCTCATCTTGTGGTTAGTTTCACGCTTAGATGCTTTCAGCGTTTATCTGTTCCAGAGGTAGCTACCCAGCCATGCCACTGGCGTGACAACTGGTATACCAGTGCTCTGTTAATCCCGGTCCTCTCGTACTAAGGATTACTCCACTCAAACTTCCTACGCCCACGACAGATAGGGACCAAACTGTCTCACGACGTTTTGAACCCAGCTCGCGTACCACTTTAATTGGCGAACAGCCAAACCCTT
>ONFU01000076.1 GCA_900317165.1 uncultured Erysipelotrichaceae bacterium | reverse complement strand
ATTACCGAAAACTTTGATCTAATCGGCGCGAGTTTGGTTACCATCAAAAACGAAACCACGTTCGATTTAGAACATCTTTATCTAAATGAAAGGGCTGATGGAGACTTCATCAAGTGGGTGAAATGGTAATATGAAAAAGCTATTTGATAAGGAAAACTTCGTGTCCCGTGGCCTTGAACGCGGAAAAAGAGGCCAATCCATCTTCATAACCGTTCTATTGGTTTTAATCTTCATCCTCGGCGCGTTCGTCTTTATGAACGGGCTTTATGCCTTCGCCGATATCATCGGTTCAATCGTCAGCGGTTCCATCGATGTCGCTTTGAAGGATTTAATGAGGTCATGGCCTCTAATTCTTGCCGTCTTTATGGTCGTGTGGCTTATTCTTTTGCTTCACGCGGTCTATAGGAACGTCGATGAAGAAAGAAGGATGAAATCCATCTTCAAAGACGGTATTTGCCTCATCGTTTTTGGAGGCATCAGCATCCTTTATATAGTCATTATGCGCATCGCGGGTGTGTATAAATCCTTGGTTGAAGGTTCCCCAACCTCCATCTACCCATTGGATTCCTTCATTTTTGGCATCGCCATTGTCGCCCTTGGCGTTTTGGCGGTTCTTTACGCGAAGAAATTCAAAGAGCAGGTCCCATACGAAGTTCCTTCTAGGGGTCCAATCGTTACCAAGGCGCGCGGATTATATTGCACCTTCATGAGCTTCTGGCTCCTCATCGCCCTATTTGGCCTTTCCGGAGGCATCTTTAGCCTCTTCATCTATGACTTTATCCATGGTTATGCCTTCTTCGGCATTGCCGTTGTGATTGCCTATTTGATGAATCCGATTTTCCTTTGCGTCTGGGAGTTCTATTACAACGACCTCAAGGAAGAGAAGAAGAAAGAGTTATTGCTTCCTTTATCCTTCTTCGCCTTAGGAGCCTCCGTTATTTCCGTCGCCCTTTATATGATTTCCCTTGGAACAAGCCTTGACGCCCCGTCTAACGCAGGGTTTGGTATGTTCCCGGTCGCTTTTGCCGCTTCGGTCAACATCGCAACCCTCTTGGTGGTCTTCGCCCCACTTATCGTTTCGATCGTCGCTCTTATCAAAGGTATTCTTGCTAGGAAAGCCAAATAAAGGCAAAACAAGACATCAACCGCGGGGTTAAACCTCGCGGTTTTTATATATTTAGATTCGCGTGTATATACATGCATACACGCAAGAATGGCCGACCAAAGAAAGCGTAATGAAAATTTCAAAAATATTTAGCAAAAAAAATGAAAAAATTTTTAACTTTTTTGCAAAATTCGATGAAAAAGACAGTAAAAACAGCCAAAAACATCCGATAGATAGCCACTTATTAAAAATATTAAAAATTTTGAAAAAAATGCTTGCAAAGCCTTTGGAAACGCGTATAGTAATGTGTTCCGCAAGGGAACCCAAACCGCAAGGCTTGGGGAACTGCGAGAACCACATCGCCTGAGCGTTGTGAGGGGGAATTCAAGATGCCCCTGGGCTGTGAGGCCAGAAAGGTCTGATGCCTCGAAAGAGAGCAAGGAAATCAAAACTCTTGAAGCTTGATTTCTATGGAAGGTTCCACCAATCGGTAAACCGATGAAATGGAAGCGGGCAAGGAAAGCGATCCGAAAGGAAAGCGGGGAATTGCTTGCGAAGGGCTCCTCTTCTTGGGAAGAGGGAAGCCACCGCCGAAGCGCAACCCTGGCGGCCAGTAAACTGGTGAGAAAGGGCGCTGTGAGAAAGCTCGAAAGGGAAAAGCTCACGATCTGGACCCAAGGAACTTCGTCCTTGGACCAAGCGGAAGTCACATATCCGCCTCGTGCACGAGAAAACAATGTGATGTCTCGCGTAAAAGCTTGCCAAAGCCGTAGCAAAAGACGAAGGGTAACCCCCTGGAGGAGTCCTGCCTCCCTCCGGTAAACCGGAAGAAACAAGGCTGACGGAAGAAACCGATTGATGAAGATCGGCGAACCGCCTAAGGGAATGACGGCAACGCCATTCCGCGGAAGATCCCATCCGCTAGATAAGAATCTCAAAACATGGGAATCAGGGAAGCCCCTACCGCAAGGAAGGGCCAACTGGTAAACGGGCTGCATCGAAAGATGATGTCCGCGACGAATTCGCCCCGTCGCTTGGTAAAACCAAGAAAAAGGATCAGGCGAATGAACCGTGAGGTTCGAAGAGGAGAAAAACCTCCGGCCCTGAGGAAAGGCCCCGGTAAACCGAAAAATTCCCTCTCCTCCCACGATGGCATGACCCAATAAGTCCTCTGCGGTGGAAGGTAGTGCCTACAGCAGGCCGGCGGAAGCCCCTCCGTTAGTGAAACTGAAACAGGGGTTGCGAATGAGTCGATTCAAGCAATTGGATAGGCCCATCCGTGAACTTCCGGGAATACATAACCGGAACGGTGCCAAAAGAGGCTCGGCGCGCGGTAAACCGCTGGAAAAGCCTCGAACCAGGACGCAAGCCCTGGGGAGATCGAAGACGAAAGTCCTCGAAGGAAGTCGTTCCACCCTGCAATTCGTGAAGTCGGAACGTGATGGAAAAGCCTAAGCGAACGAAGACGTAACTTAGGACCGAAATCGAGACTTATCAGGAGTAAACCCTGGTAGGCCTAGGAAGATAAGAGATCTTCTCGCCGGTAAACCGGAGAAACAAAAACTTGTTCCCGAATGCTTCCCTTGAATCAAGCAAAGGATGCGGTAAGGAGCGATCATCCTCGGATGAGTGGTTGGTTGGAATCTCCCACGAGGTAAACCTCTAATACGATATATCCCGACGAAATTGGAGCTAGACAAGTCGTTAAACCGGAAAGCCGAGCGACACCAGGCAGTGATGCCTGGCGTTTTCTTTTTTACGGAAGAATATGACGGAAAACAATAAAAGGGCGGAACTTTGCCGTTTTTCCTTCTTGGTTAATGTTAAAGTTGAAACGGTTGGAAAACATATGAGCACCTTAAGAATTAATCGTTTAGCGCTTCTTGGAATAATTGCCGCTTCAGCCTGTGCTGGACAAGGCCAAAGCAGCGAAAAACACATACACGTCTTCGGTGAATGGATGCAAGACGGCCATGAGCATTGCCGTGTTTGCACCTCTCCGAATTGCACTCCTAGGGCAGTTGAAAGGGGAGTTCACGTGGGTTATCCTTGCGAAATATGCGGATATGCCTTTAAGGCTGTTGCCTTTTATACGGGGATTAACGATGACGCCCATGTCTCTTTTTGCCATGAAGCCATCGATTTCTTCTCTAAGCAGGCAAAAGACCTCAATTTCTATTTCGAAGCGGTCAACGATTGGTCAAAGATGAATGACGAATTCCTCGAAGACGTCGATTTATTGCTTTTTCTAGATACTAGGCCCGAAAAACAATCAGAAAGAGAAGCCTTCCAAAGATTCATGGAAAACGGGGGCTCTTGGCTTGGGTTTCATTTCTCTGCGTTTGCCATGGATGGCTCCGCCTATGATAACAATTGGCAATGGTACCATGATGAATTCCTGGGATCTGGCCAATATGCGGATAACACCTGGGCCCCAACCGCGAATATGCTTCGTGTTGAAACCCATGATCATTTCGCGACTGAGAACCTTCCAGATACTTTCCTTTCCGCGCCTAATGAATGGTATAGCTGGGAACATGATTTAAGGAAAAACCCAGACATCGATATCCTTGTAACGATTGATCAGGAGAAGGGCTTCCCGGTTGGCAACAACCCTGGAGAGATATGGTATGAAGGGTTCTATCCGGTCGTATGGTCAAATAAAAACTACAACATGGTCTACTTCAATATGGGTCATAACCAAGTTAACTACAACACGAAAGAAACACTTTCTTGGACCTTTGGAGTCGAAGAACAGGTAACGATGGTTATGGATTCCATCAAGGGGATGATGGATTTATACATTTACGCCTAAGATTCTCCAAATACGCGCCCACACGCAATGGCGTAGGTGATAAAATAACCTGCGCTTCTTCCTTTGAGGATTAAATATGGACATTTCTAAAATTGTAATCACCGGTGGTCCTTGCGCCGGAAAAACAACCGCGATGAGCTGGATCCAAAACGCCTTTACCCAAAAAGGCTATACGGTTCTTTTCGTTAGCGAGACGGCGACCGAATTGATTAGAGGCGGAGTTGCCCCATGGACTTGCGGCACCAACGGCGATTATCAGAAATGCCAAATGCGCCTTCAAATCGAGAAAGAAGCGATTTACGAAAAAGCCGCCCGTTCCATGAAGGTCGATAAGATCCTTCTTGTTTGCGATAGGGGCGCTTTGGATAACAAAGCCTACATGAATGAGACCGAATTCGCCGAAACCCTCGCTAGCGTTGGCCGCAACGAAATAGAACTTCGCGATAGTTATGATGCCGTTTTCCATCTTGTTTCCGCCGCTAAAGGCGCCGAAATCTTCTATACGACCGCCAATAATGCGGCTAGAACCGAAACCGTAGAAGAAGCTAGGGCTTTAGACGATAGGCTTGTCGCCGCTTGGAGCGGACACCCTCACTTGAGAGTCATTGATAACGCGACTGATTTCGCGGTGAAAATGCGTAGATTAATCGCGGAAATTTCGGCGTTCCTCGGCGAACCGATGCCTATTTCCGTTGAGAAGAAATACCTTATCAATTATCCCTCCATCTCTTATCTTGAGAGCTTCCCAAGCTGCCGTAGGGTTGAAGTCATCCAAACATTCCTTAAATCCGTTTCCGGCAACGAAATCCGTATCCGCCAAAGAGGAATCAATGGCCATTACATCTATTTCCAAACGATGCAGCGTTCCGTCAACGATATAAAGAAAGTCGAAATTGAGCGTAGACTGTCTCAGGAAGAATACCTAAAGCTATTGATGGATGCAGACACCACGATGAGGCAAATCCGTAAAACACGTTATTGTTTGGCCTATGGAAATCAGTATTTCGAGATAGACGTGTATCCGTTTTGGGATGATAAAGCCATCATGCGCGTCAATCTTTCAAGCGAAGATAACGCCGTA
>ONFU01000028.1 GCA_900317165.1 uncultured Erysipelotrichaceae bacterium | reverse complement strand
GCGGTGAAGAAGGCGAAGAAGCCCCAAACGGCAAGGCCACCGGCGAGGACGCCATCGACGACATAGAGGATGACTTCCCAAATCGGAAGCTTATAGCCAAGGATCGTCGCGCGCATGGCATTGGAATTGACGATCGCGTAGAGGTTGTTATGGGCAGCCCTACGGAGGCAATTGACGTCGCCTGGGTTATTCGGATCGGCGGCTTTACGGCCAGCCCATGGCTTATCGGCGGTGAGGTTGAGGTCGCCACCGGCATAGATCATTTGGGCGTTATCCATATAGGCGTCGGTGTGGTAATCGCAGATAACGGAACCGACGAAGCCCCATTCCTTGCGTAAGACGATGGTGACGAGGTTATAATCGCCGCCGGTCCACTTCTGCCCGATACGGTTGAAGGAAGTCATGAGACCGCGGGTCTTGCCTTCCTTGACGGCCATCTCGAATGGCTTGAGGTAGAGCTCGCGGATCGCTTGCTCTTTGCACCAGGTGTTGACGCCGTTGAGGGAACGGTGGGTTTCCGCGTCGTTGAGGGCGAAGTGCTTGACGTTAGCGTAGACGCCTTTTTCCTGAACCTTCTGGATGAGGTGAGCGGCGAATTTGCCGGAGAGGAATGGATCCTCGGAATAATATTCGGTATTCCTACCAGAGAATGGCGAACGATGGAGGTTGACGCCTGGGGCGTACCAACCGGTATATGGAAGACCAGAGCCATTTGGACGCTGGGTATCACCGATTAGGCATTCGTTACCGATCGCAGAACCCTGGGCCTCGACGAGATTGAGGTTATAGGTCTGGGCGACGAGGCATTCGGAGCAATAATAGCAGGTATCGTAGATTTCCGGGTTGCCCTGGAAGTTGACGATGCCGGTAGGACCATCGGCGGAGAGGGTCTTCGGGATGCCTAGTCTTCCAAGTTTTGCGGTGGTCGAATAGCAGCCTTCATTGAAGAGGTCGACCATTTCCTGGAAGGTCATTTGATTAAGGAATTTATCCCATAGCTCATCGTTATATTCCTTCCCGACGAGGTTTTTGAATGGAACGGTGAGTTCGGCGCCTAAGGTTGGCATGACCGAGAGATCTTCTTTGTTTCCGGAATCGCGGTTATCCTCCGCGGCGATGAATTCCGCGGTGACATTGCGCTCGTCATCTCCTGGGATAACGGGGAAGGTGCCCTCGAAATCGGTGCGGGAAAGGTCTTGCTGGAGGTGGTCATCGCCATGTTCGAACAATGGTTTGACCTCATATCCGGTGACGGGGTCCTTATCGAATTTCTCGCCAGTGGCAAGGTTCTTGGTGAAATGGCCGAAGTCGGTATGGGCGTTGATGCCGGCGAAGAAGGTGTAATCGCCTGCTTCAAGTTCAAAGCCCTTGAAGTCGTTATGGTTCATGTCATCGGAATCGAAGGAAGCGAAGTCATATGGGGTGACGTCGATCGCCAAGGTTTCCGAAGCGTCAGGCTGCAATAAGGAGGTCTTGGCGAATCCGACGAGGGTCTTATACGGTTTTTCGATGCCTCCATCCGTATATGGGGTGGAAACATAGAGTTGGACGACGTCTTTGCCAGCGACGGTGCCGGTGTTCTTGACATTGATCTTAACCGTGAAATCCTTCCTCGCGTTAAGGGCCTCGCCCTCAAGCTCGGTGACGTTAGCGATCTCCCTTTCAAATGTCGTGTAGCTTAAGCCGTGTCCAAAGGGATAGACCACGTTTTGGTTATACCAGTTCTCATCGAGATGGCCACGGGTTTCATAATAACGGTAGCCAACGTAGATATTCTCTTCGTAATCGATGAAATAATATGGTTGCGGGGTGCCGTTAACAAAGTAGTTATCGCCATATTCCCTTAGGTTATCGGAGAAATTCTGCCAGGTTGGGTCATTCTCATAATGGGTATAGATCGTATCGACCGTATGACCGCTAGGATTGATTTTGCCAGCAAGGATCTCGCCTAAGGCCATGATGCCTTCTCCACCAGGGGAGCCGATGATCATCGCGGCGTCGATCTTCGCGTTATAGGCGGGGTCACTCGCGAATTTGAGGAAACCCATATCGATCATGTTCGAGGAATTGATGAGGACGATGACGTGCTCGAAGACGTTCGAATCGCAGATATGCTTTAGCAAATCCCTCTCGGCATTATCGAGTTCAAGGTAATGCCTCGTATCGTTATCGGCGGCTTTCCTTGGGAGGTCCCAGTTTTCGCCGGCGATACGGGAGAAAACGACAAGGGCCGCGTCCTTATATTGCGAATAGGACGAGGTGATGTTGTTCGTGTATTTCTCCTTTGGGGTTTCGCCCGTGCGGAGAGTGGAGACGCCATCGTTATTCATCTCGGGGTTGCCGTCGCGTGGATCGCCTGAGGCCCCATTATCCTTATAGAAATTGATGAGGGTAGGGTTGACTTCCATGCCGGCGGCTTCAAGGGAATCGAAGATGGTCTTGGCGCTTTCGGCCGATTTCGGGGCCGCGGAGCCTGAACCACCATAAACGAGGTTAACGGAATTCTTGCCGAAAACGGAGACTTTGGCGTTGGCTTTCAAAGGAAGCGCTTTGTTCTCGTTCTTTAGAAGGACCATGCCCTCCTCGCAGATTTCCTTGACGACCTTATTACCGTTTTTGAAGGCATCCTCTTTGGTTTTGATGCCATCGTCGAGGACGAAGAGGTTGGCGTTTTCGCCTTCTTCGGTAATCGCCCTCTCGCCACCGATCGCTTGGCAGATGACCTGATGGTAGAGGCCGGTCGCGAGGACGTTAGCGACGATTAAAGTGGCCACGAGGACGGCGGTGGTGATACCCCAAGCCCAAACCCTCTTGGCTTTGATTATTTTCTTGAACGCGTTCATGAATGCGCCCTCCCTAAACAAATATTAGTCGATGTTGGATTCTTTGGCAGTTGGCCAGGTGATTGTGTTGCCAGAATACATCTTCAAGCAGTCAATCATCGGAGCGGTCGAGGCGGCCGTGCCATAAAGGAGCTCGTCGTTATCGGTGATGAGTTCGATCTTGTTCTCGCCTTCCTTCAAATTGATGTTACCGAGGACATAGTCGGTGAATGGGTAACGGGTGCCGCCTTGGGGTGGGACATGACGGAAGGTGAATGGCTTATAGGCCAAAGCCTCGTCGTTGATCTTGACTTTCCATTTTTCGTTGGTGATTTCGATGGTTTCCCTATATTCCGCGGATAGACGAATCGCAAAGACGACGTTTTCCTCAGCTTTATCCGCGACGAGATCGAAGGTAAGGGTGTTGCCTTTCATATAGAGGAAATGGACGAAGAAATCGTTGGAGGCATGGTAATCGCCATAGACGTCTTCGCCGATAAGGGCTTTGCCCTGGGTGCCACCGGAATAGGTGGAACCCTGCATGCCAAGTCCATCGGTGATGCAGGCGCAATATTCGGCCTCGAAAACCGTTTCCTTTAGGCTATCTGGAATCCAGAAGGCCTTGAGGGTGACATCGCTATCCTCGAGGAATGGCATGTTCTCAAAATCGAATATATGGCCATCGGCCTCTTTCATCCAACCGCCGAAGCGATAACCGGTGCGGGTTGGGTCGGCTGGCTTTTTAACCGCATCGAAGGCGTTGACCTTGACGACTTCGCTCGCTGGGCCGCCTTCATAGTTATAATCGAAGGTAACCTTGTAGGCGCCTTCCGTAGCTTGGGTATTGGGGGTCGTCAAACCGGTGGCATGGGAGGTATCGCTACTTTTATCCTGGGTTGTCAAACCGGTGGCCTTGGAGGTATCGGGATTATTTCCGCCACCGCAGGAAGCGAGGACTAACGCGGAGAGGATTAAGGGGAATAAGGTGACTTTTTTCATATTGTTTGTAGGGCTATTTGGCCCTTCTCCTTTCTTGAATCAATTGGTTTTCCCAAATGTCTTCAGACGAATGACCTTGGGTCTATAAATTGTAAGCACCCGGGCACGTTAGGGGTGTCCTTAACGTGCCCGGGTTTGTTTTTGCTTAACTAGAAGCTAGAGGCGATTAGTCCTCTTTCTTCTTCTTGAGGAGGATGAGTCCCGCGGCAGCGGCGATCATCGTGGCCGCGATGGAAGCCGTGGCGATGCTACCGAAGCAGCCTCCGCCTTGCTTACCGCCTTCTCCGCCGCCTTGCTTCTCATCGACTGCTTCTTCGAAGCGGACATCGATATAGAAGTCATAGCCGCGGATGTCGTTATCTTTCTCGATGAGGAAGACGACATAGGTCTCGCCGTCTTTTTCGACTTTGCCCTTGAGGGCGCCGTTTTCATAAGCGAGTCCCGCTGGGAGTGGGTGACGTGGGTCGACCGAGACGTTGTAGCCTTCGAGGTTCGCGTTGAGGGTGACTGGGATGTTCACTTCTTCGCCGGCCTTGAGGTTAAGGGTGCGACGGTCGTCGAGTCCTTGGATCGTAAGAGCGTCTTTGACCCTTTGGACGAGCGTGGTATCCATAGCGCCGCAGTTGACATACATCCAAAGCTCTTCTTTGGCGAGTTTACGGACGGCATACCACCAGGAATAGGATTCACCGGTCTGGGTTTGGCCGTTTTCATCGGTGTATTTGAAGGTTGGGGCGCCTTTGCCATCAAAGGCATCGTTGCTCCAGACGCACTCGATTTCGTTGGCGTAGTTCGCGTTCTCTAACTGCGCGTTGCAGCCGGAGAGGGCGCGGTTGTTGATGTTCTCATAGCACTTATGGTTGAAGGAGCTATTGCCATGGTGATCCATGTCGGAGAGGACGGAGCCCTTGAAGCCCCATTCTTCGCGGAGGACCTTGGTGAGAAGAGGATAGGAAGCGGCGGTCTCCATGTTGCCGATGCGGTTATAGGAGGACATGACGCCACGGGATTTGCCTTCCTGGAAGACCATCTGGAAGGATTTGAGGTAGATTTCGCGGAGCGCTTGCTCGGTGAGGAAGGTGGAGGTGCCTTCACGGCCCTTCTCCTGATCGTTGACGGCGAAGTGCTTGAAGTAGCAATAGACACCTTTGTCGGTGGCGGCGCCAACGACGTTAGCGGCGATGCGTCCCATTAGGAATGGGTCGGCGGCATAATATTCGAAGTTACGTCCGCCGAATGGGGAACGGTGGGTGTTGACCGCTGGGCCGAACCAACCGTATTTTCCGGTGACGGAGCTTCCGCCACCTCCCCATCCCCAGCCACCGGCTGCGAAGTGGGCTTCGGTACCGACCATTTCGCCTTGGGCTCTTGCAAGCTCAACGTTCCAGGTAGCGGCGACGATTGGGGCGCCGAACCACCAGATCTTGTTGAACTGCGATGGGCCGTCGGAGTCGGTGGAGCTTGGTTTGTCGATGGACGATAATCCTGGGTTATGGAAGGCGCCATCCTCGACGAAGGTCTGGAGTTCCTTATAGGTGAACTCATTGAGGTAGACGTCCCATTCGGGGTCATCGAGTGGGATGTTCTTCATTGCGGCGAGCATCCTACGGTTATCTTTGGAAAGAGCGGTCTTCTGCTGTGTCCAGCCCTTCTCCTCGAAGAACGCTTTGTCTTTGTAAGCCTCTTCGGAGACATAGCCGTTATGCTTGATGTCGAGGTCTTCGATCCTGAATTCGTGGGTGAGGAATTCCTCAACACGGCTGCCCTCTTTGACCTTGCGGGAATCGAGGGTTGGGTGAGACGGGAAGGAATTGACCTTGGCTTCGCCGAAATCGGCACGGGTCATCTGGGTGAACTCGATGTCGTTTTCTAGTGGGAGGGTGGAGAAGAAATCGTTATCGGAGAAATGGTTCTCGACCTTGACTCCGGTGTAGCGGTCCTTCTCATATTTGAAGCCGCCTTCTGGGATGTTGAATTTGAATTCCTCATACATCCTATGCGCGTCTTTATTGATGGAGAGGCGATATTCGCCACCATCGAGCTCATAGCCTTTGAAACCGTTGCCGTTCTTATCCGCGAAGTCGTAGGAGGCGACGTCTTGGAGGTAGAAGCTGAGCTTGAGGGTCTGTTCTTCGCCTGGCTCGAGGACTTTGGTCTTATCGAAGGCGCAGAGGACTTCGTAGGCTTTCTCGATCTTGCCTTTTTCATATGGGGCCTTGAAGTAGACCTGGACGACATCCTTACCAGCGACGTTACCGGTGTTCTTGACCTTGACGGAGATGTTCATTCTCCTTCTGTTGCCATTGATGGTCGCGCCGTCTTTGACGTCGGAATCGACGATCTTCTGTTCGAAGGTGGTATAGGAGAGGCCATAACCGAATGGGTAGATGACGCCTTCGTTGCCGGCATACCACTTATCGCCCGCGCCTTTTTCCTTGGCTTCAAGATCCGCGTAACGGGTCTCATAGTAACGATAATCGACGTAGATGCCTTCTTCGTAAGAGACATATTGGGCTGGCTTGACGCCATTGAGGGCGCCGGCGACGACATGATGGGCTTCGTCTTCCCATCTAGCGGTGGCGGAGGAATTCATCGGACTGCCATCGGCACGAAGCATCGTGTCGTTAGCATAGCCTTTGCCATCGATGATGTTGGTCTGGGAGTTATCCGCGAAGTTTTGGAAGGATGGATCCTGGGTGAAGTCGCGGGTCCAGGTATCGACGGTATGTCCGCTTGGGTTGACGGTACCGTTGAGGATACGTCCGACGGCGGCCGCACCGGCAGAGCCTGGGGTACCCATCCAAATGACGCCGGAGACCTTGTCGTCCTTCTCGAAGCGGTCGCATTGGAAGATGTTGCCGGAGTTGATGAGGATGATGACCTTGTTGAATTTGGTCTCGATCATATCAAGAAGGGCAGCTTCGTTCTTGGAGAGTTTGAGGATGTGGTCGGTGGTGTATGGGTCGGCTGGGAAGGTGCTATCCTGTCCGTCGAAGTCACGGCCATCGATCGTCTTGCAGTCCGCGCCTTCTTCACCGCCACGGGCGATGACCATGATGGCGGCGTCCTTATATTCCTCATAGGTGGCTTCGATGCCTTCTGGGTAAGCGGAGAGCGGGGTCTCACCGACGGTGGCCTGGGAGATGCCCTTCCAACCGGAGTTACCGCTTCTGCGGCCACGGCCAGAGGCTTTTTCATCTCCATAGAATTTAGTGAGTTCGGGGTTAAGCTCATAACCGGCTTCGGTCAAGGACTTCTGGAGGTTATATTCGATGTTTCCACTTCCTGCGCCGGAGCCGCCGCCACCATACTGGAGGCTGGTGCTCGCTTTGCCAAAGACGGAGATCTTTTGGACGTCTTTGAACGGAAGGGTGTTGTCCTTGTTCTTAAGAAGAACCATGCCCTCTTCGCCGATCTTGATGTTGAGTTCATGACCTTTGGTGATGTATTCGCTTTCGGTTGGGTAATCGGCGATGAACCTGTCGAGGCGCCCGAGGTCCGGTAGTTCGATGTTTCCGCTAGCGCCACCGACGGCACCGGCGAGCATCATACCTGCGAGGAGAGCGGGCCAAATTATTTTTTTCTTCATATTTTTTTTCCTCTTTTACAATCTTTTACCGAAACTAGTCTTTGCCCCTAAGTTCTCTTCCACGAGTAAGTCGCGGCAAAAATGTTTGGTTGATTGCTATATAAAGTTTCCGCGTTTTCACGCGTATAAAGACATGTCAAAGTTGCTATTCCTTAATGATATTTTTTGGAAGGCTTTTTTATAATCGCTAAAGCGATAAGTCAAAATAAATATAGACAATAACGGCAATTACTCTAGATTTTTGCCCTCAAGATAACGATTTTTGAGGAAGCGGAAGAAGAGGAAAACGGCATAGGCGAATGTTGCGACAAAAAAGGCAATGTTGAAGGCGAAGAAGGGCGTGTTCCATTCCCCTCCTCCTAGGGCTTTGAATAGATCGTTTTGGAGGAAATTGAAAAGGAAATGGAGGAAGAAGGCGGGCAATAGACCGCCAAGACGATAAGCTACTCCTAAAAGAAGACCAAGGAGGAAGGAATAGCCAACCTGGGCCAAGGTCAAAAGGGGATCGGAACCTCCAAACAAAGCGAAAAGATGCATCAAACCAAAGACGAGGGCGGAAATCAAAATGTCGAAGCGGCGGAGGTTGGTTTTGGCGATGGCCTCCATAAGGGCAAAGCGGAAAACCACTTCCTCGATAAGCGCGGTCATCAAAGTGAAGAGGACCTTCCTATCGATATTGAGGAAGGAAGGTTCATTTATTTGGCTCGAAAAGGGAAGGGAGGCGAGGTTACCAAAAGCAATAAGCGCCAAGGGGAGAGTCAATAAAAAGGCCTTGAGAGTGCTTCTACTTAATCTGAATCCGTCTCCAAAAAGGGAGAAAGCGATGAAGGGGAAGATAAGAAAACGCAACGTCCCCGTGAAGGTTTCCTGCTCCATAAAGCCAAAAGAGGGCACACTCACCGCGAAAATATAGATGAATATCGCTAGGATCGCCCCGTAAAAGGGCCTTTTGGCCCCCTCATCGATCTTAAATCGTCCCATCGTTAACTTCCTTGGGGAATTTGTCCTTCTTCTTCATCAACACCAAAACGATGATGTATATGATTCCGAGCACAACCGCGAGGATGCTCCAAAACTGAGATGGGGTAAGCCCTGGGATGAAACTCCCTCGGTAATCGTCGCGGATGAATTCGATGAGGAAACGCCATATCCCATAGGAAATCATGTATATCGGCATCCCAAATGGGGTCTTCCATTTTAGCAACAAGAAAAGAAGGATGCCGAATAAAAGCAAGAGGAATATGGCCTCGAATAAATTCGTCGGGATAACCTTATCCGCGGTGGTCTCGAAATGCACCCCATACCAAGCGTCTGTATGCTGTCCATAGCAACATCCCCCAAGGAAGCAGCCGATCCTCCCTAAGCCATGGGCTAGGGAAATCGAGGATGGGGCCACGAGAAGGATGGTCCATAGGCCGTTTGGATAATGCTTCTTCCCCCAAAGGAAATAAAGAAGGAGGAAGGTCGGAACCCCAAAAAGGAGGCCACCATAGAAAGTTAACGACCAATTCCAGGAATAATGCGCGGGGTCTTGGATGAAATCATAGAGGTTTTGGGTGAGATAAGCCCCAGCAAGGCCAACGGCGATCGCGACAAGAAGCGGGATTTCCAAATAGAACATCTTTCCCGAAGGAACCTTCAAGACTTTTCTAAAATAGAATTCAAAAAGGAAAAGCGCGGCGAAAATGCCAAGTCCTAGCATCAGGGCATAGCTTTCGATGAATCCAAATAGACGCGGGGCCATATCAAAATACTAGCACATCTTTATCGAAAGTGTCCCTCCCTTCAAAGAAAGGGCGTTATCGTTTATTATTTGGGCTATGGAAAAAGAAGAATTGTTGATTTGCTTTGACGAAAAGGCAAAGGAAGACGCCCAAAAGGTCATGATGGCCTTAAGGGGCATCGGTTATCAGGTAAAGGATGGCAACGGAAAGATAAAGGAAGGCGATTTCGTCTTGCTTCTATTAAATAAGGAGACCACCTTGGAAGGTCTATACCTCTCAAATCCTTGGCTAAAGCAGCAATTCGAGGACTCCTCCTTCCGCGGATTCAGGATGATGCCGATCATCCCGTTTCACGGGAAAAGTGAAGATATCGATACCTTATGGGAAAACGGCATCGGCGACCTATACGATGAACTCGTCTCCGGGGAATTCAAACCCTTTGGCTTAGATCTTGACGATATGGATTCCATTAAGGAATTCCACCGCGTCTACGAAGAATATAGTGAATAGCCTTAAACAAGAAAAAAACGAGTCGCCTTTTGGTCAATCCCTTGAGCGGCTCGTTTTCGTTATGTTTTTCTAAAAAATCAGGTTTCCCAGTGATATCCGCACTTCTTGCAAGTGCAAACCCACCATTTATGGACAGGGCTTGTTTGACTATAGGCGGATACGTTCGTGGAACCGCATTGTGGACATGTGAATGTCGGGGTGGAACAGATCAATCCGCCTCCGCTAACTAAAGCGAGTTGCTCATTAGTTAATTCAACGCCTTCCGCCTTGGCCAAAGAGAGGACTTCCTCTGGGTTCTTGCACGCCTTGACCTTGGCTATTTGCTCTTCCGTCAAACCATCGAATAAATCTTTTCTCATAGTTTTCCTCCTGAGTTGCCTTCATTATACCAAACGACCGTCACAAAAGTGCCACGGCCTATTTTTCCAATTCGGTCGAGTTTATTGGATAGATATCATGGATGGTTTTGTTTTCTTATTCCTTATGGAATCCCTTGACGGCAAGTTTCACGGCTTCATAACCTCCGTTATAGAGGCCTTCGCCCTTAAGCTTCTTGATGGTATTTGCCATATGGATTAGGAGGTCTTTGTCGTTTAAGAGGCGATCAAGCATCAAATTCATGGTCTTGGTGTCCTCACATTCCCAAATGGCATCCCCTTCTTCGCGGCCATGGATTCCTCCATAGACCTCATGGCCTCCGATATGGCGCATGAAGACCTTGGGGATAGGATAGAAGACAAGTTCCGAGGGCTTCGTGACCATGAAATCGGTGACCCTCATGAGGAGGTTCGTCGAATAGACCGCCTCGAAGATGCCCTTGTTATAGATGCAATGGATGCCTTTTTCGTCTTTTTCCTTTAGGGAATCGACAAGATTTAGGACATCATCGTAATTCTCGAAATGGGTGACACTTAGCTCCTTGAAGGAAGGAACTTTATCGCAAAGGTAATCATACATCGTCCTATGGTCGCCGAAATTGAGGAAGAGGGTGGCTCTATTTTCCTTAACCGCAGGGATGAGGTGACTGATCATCGCGGCGAACTGTTTGGCCCCCGCCCCTGCTCCTCCAACGGTCAAAAGGATGCGCATGGGTCGATTGGTTTTGGCTCTTTCTATACGAGCGTCGCAATCGATTTCGACGTTTTCAACTAGTTCGTGGTCAACGTAATGGCCGATTTCGAATAGTTCGCCGTCAGGGATACCCTTCAACGGTTTCTTATCCATTCCGTTGAGGATCTTATACCCATAATAGGCAAAAGGGGTCTGGACGGCATGGATCGCCCCTTCGGAAAGATGGAGGGCCATCGGCCAGTTATCGGGAATCGCATTCACGACATGGGTAAGTCCCGCGTGGACCGCGCCTTGGCTAGGCCAGACGTGGGTCGCGACATAAGGGATATCCTTGGGGAGATCATTGAAGATAGGGACCAGCAATTCGGAATTCTTTTGGTCCGCGGCATTATAGGAGATCTGACGGAAGCCCTCGGAATTGAGGGGTTCCCAGAAGAAATGGTTGAAAAGCTTGGATTTTTGGGAGATGCGGGAGGCTTTGGAATAAAGATCGTTTTGGTAACGAATCATCTTTGATCCGGTCGCCTCAAAGGAAGCTAGGTCAAGCCAATAAGGCTCATATCCTAGCGCCTTCGCGCAGGAAGCGATCGCGATCGAAATCCGATAATGACCGAAGCCCATGCGGATATTCCCAACCACCATCGCATTAGAAGGGAAGGCGAAAGGTTCCTTTATTTCCTCGTTGGAGACGAGATTCATGACACCCATCTTCGATAAGCAGGGGATTGGTTCAGCATTGAGGTGATAGACCTTATTGCTATCGTCTCCGAACTTCTTGATGAAGGAGGCTTTCTTCTTGATGGCTTTGGAAACGGTTTTCTTACTCATCTCGTTTCCAAAAATAACGGCACTTCTGTCTTTGATTTCCATGGTATGTCCTCGCTAATTCAATGGGCTTTGATCCCGGCGACTATGCATCTAGCCAAATGGGTGATGGCTTCCTTGTAGGTGACTCCCGCCTTTTGGAGAAGGTCTTGGGAATAAAGCTGGTTCATCGAGGAGGTGAGGTAAGCTATGACCAAGGTTGGGTTTACGTCTTTCCTAATCCAGCCGGTCCTCTTGCCTTCTTCGATTAGCATGAGGGGATAGACCCATTGATCGGAATAGCTCTTGACGAGTTGATGGTAGACAAGCGGCTCATATTCCCTAACCTCAAAGACGCGATTGAAGTCGAGGATCGCTTCGAAGGGGGTCTCGATGGTGAGGATTTCGAAAAGCTTTTCCTCCGGGTTCTTCCCCTCGGATTCATAGATCTCCTTCTGCCTTTGGTGGACGTAGCGGTGGCTGCCATCGATTATGGCGTTATAGATATCCGTTTTGGATGAAAAATAACGGTAGATGGTTTTCTTGGAAATGTGGATTCTTTTGGCGACGTTATCAAGGTTGAGCTTGGTCCCATCCGCGTTGAATTCCATGATGAAAGCCTCGATGATTTTGGCCTTCACAGATTCAGGGTCTTCTCTCATTTTTCTGCCTCGAACAAAAATAAGTGCCCTTATATTACACTATGGAAACGCGGATTGACAATAAAGTTTCCTAAATTAGGCGGCGACGTTGCGAAGGCCCAAGGAGAGGAGGTATTCCTTAATCTCCTTTTTATGGTGACCGAAGAGGATTTGGTGATGGTTCCCTAAAGAAGACGAGAGGAAATAGGTGACGGGGGCATGCATATGGAGCTTTATTTGGGTACGGCATCTATCCTTCCGGTACTCGTTTTCGACTAGTTCCCCCTCCTCGCAATAGAATTCGTTGATCTCGGCGTTGATCTTCAAAACGGTTACAGGCCCCTTTGGAAGTTCTCCATGTATCCCAACGCCGATCCCCGATTCGAAATGGGTATCCAAACAATAGGAGGTGGCCATATCAAGAGGCAATGTGCAATGGGCGAAATGGATATCGTCATGAACTGGGTCGATCCATTGGGGGTTAGCCTGGAAGCAATGCCAGGCAAAGCGCTTCTGCATCAAGAAAGCGGTCAATAACGATGGCACGTCCCCCTCGCATGAAGCGACGATGCCGTCTTTGTTGAATAAGGCCAAAGCCAAGCAGGCGGAGGAATGAGCCGCGGAAAGGATATCGAAACATCTGATCGTGAAGGCGTCCAATTCGTATTTGGCGACGAGTTTCTTTAAACCTTCATAAATGCGTAAAGCCTTCCTTATTTCCTCTTTGGAATAATCGAATTCATCCACTCCTTCCAAAGAATCCATATCGATTGAAAGGATATTCTCGATAACCTCGCTTTCCTTGATGTCGATAAGGTCGACGTTAAGGATGTCCTTGGCCTTCTTATAATCAACATAAGAAGAGATCAACCAGTCGGAAGGTTCACCAAAAACGCCTAAACGGTATGGCTTTTCATTCTTTTTCTCGTTATATAGGGCTTCTATCCTATTTTGGATATAGAGGTTATCTCCATGGAGCACTTCCGCCCTTTTCCCGTTTTGATGGAGGAAAGTCAAAATCTCCAAAGAGGCCGCGAGGGAATTGGAGGAACCATAGGTAAGAAGGTAATAAGGGCCTTCATAATTAGGGAAGACCTCGGATTTGAATATCCCTTCCGAACCTCCGCTTTGAATGAGGATAAGAAGGAAATCCCCTTTCCTAGCTTCCTTGATGCTGGAAATGACCTTGAAAGAATAATCCTTTAAGGCGGAAGAAAGGTCATTAAGCAGCGATTCCGAATCCTTGGAGATCATTCCTCCATGCGAAAGAATCGATTTGATGGGGTAGATTTTTATTTCCTTCATGGCTAAATCCTCGACACGGGAATTTTAGCACGTAGGGGTGTCGGAAAACAGGCGTTCGTAGACTTCCGATTCCTTGAAAACGCTTTTGAGGATCTCGATTTCGTAATTCGGGAAGGAGATGGAATATTCCTCCTCCCCATCCTTGAAGATAAACGAGTAGAAACCCCTGACGAAGATGAAGCCGTTCCCGTTGATCACGACTTTGTATTCTTTGTATTTCGGGGAATTCGGTTTTTCCGATTTGTTCCAGGAAGTGACGCTGACGCGCTTATTCGTGTACTCCATGCGTTCGATTTTCGACAAGGGGAAGGCGAATACCGAGGCTTGGTCGGAGATGCAAAGGTTATCCCCTTCAAGGAAAAGCGTGCAAACCACGTTGTTCCTATTGACCAAAGCGGATTGAACGAGTTTTTCCTCGCCTTTGGAATTGGTTTTCACGAATGAGCAAAGCAAGTCGGCTTCCTTTGCGTCCTCCGGAACGTTGAGCTCGTCCTTGATCTCTTTGATGAAGCGGTCCGATTTCTCGATGAAATCCGAAACCTCAGGGTCCTTCTTCTGCTTTCTTAAAAGAACGAGATGGGCCGCGATAAAGCCGATTCCAACAAGGAAAATAGCTAGACCGATATAGAAGATATAGCCCCTATTCTTCATCGCCTCGACGAAACCGTCTTTGGCAACGAACATCAAGACACACAGGAAGAGACCGGTAGCGAGTGCAAAGGCCCCAGCGGTCAAAAGCCAACGGGGGTATTGCTTATCAAGGTTTTGCCCTTCCTGGAGGTGGCTTTCCACCTTAGTCTGGGTTTCCTTTGAAATCGCGCGGATTTCATATTTCAAACAAACGTTTTCCTCTGGGTTGCAGGCAAAACCAATAATTGGAGGAAGTATAACCTTTAGATTTAGAAACGTATAAACGAGCCAAATACGTTGGCCAATAAGGCCGAGACTTCGTTGGTTTTGTTACCTTCGTTTGTCTGTTCCTGAATCATCTTGATGATCTCAAGACGGCTGATTTGGAAGGAGCCTTCGACAAAGGCGATGCCGACGAAGACGATGCCAATGACGGGAATCGCGAGGTCGACGATGAGGTTATCGTAGGTCTTGCGATAATCGTAGAAGAAGATGAGAGGGATGATTAGAAGCATTGGGACGGTTTTCCCAAAGCCGATGCTAAGTGTTTCGTTGATGATTGCGTTGATGTCGATATATTGCTCTAAGTCTGGATGATGGCCCAGGAATTCCGCGGTGAGGTTATATTTGGAGACCACCATGGCGGTGAAAGCGAGCGATGATATCGATGATCGAGGCTATGACGATCATGATGATGAGGAAGTTCGCGAAATGGGAACGGTTGACGTTGGTCTCCGTGAAGCGAGCGTAATCCTCATAGGTCTTGCCCTTCTTGATGAAGAAGATTTCACGGCGTTTCATGAAGAAAGCGATGATTACGAAGATAAAGAAGGCGAATGGGGGTTTCGTGGTCAAAAGGGGATAAACGATTGGGGGAAGTAACATCATTCCGTTGGAAGCGAAGGTCTTCAAGAGGATGGAAGCGACTTCGTAAAGGATGGGGATGATGGCGAAAAGGCGGAAGATATAGATCTTCTTGCCTTGGAAATGCTTGGTTGGACGGTAATTGATGAAAAGGGTCAAGAAGGCGCAAAGAATCAAATCGATGAAGATGTTGAAACAAAAATAGCCGTTCTTTGAGAAGAGTTGTATCAATAATTCCAAATCATTTCCTTGTACCCCAAAGGCCCCGATATAGCCTAGGAGGTAATGGAAATAAACGACGACGAAGAGAAGGAAGATGCCAACGGCCCCCGCCACATAAACGATGATGAGCCTACGGTATCCGTCTTTGGCCACCAAAATCTGGGAGAAGGCCGCGATTAGAAATAGCGGGGCGGGCAAAGCCGAGAAGAAAGTGAAAACGGTGGAAGCGACACTCGCGGCGTTATTATTCGTTAGTTGGGAATAGGCCCCAAGGATCATGCCAATTTGGGAGATGACGAGCAAGGCCCAACCGATGATTCTGAAATGACGGTAGGAAAGCGGTCCCCGGAATAGGCTATCGTTTTCCGGAGTGACCTGATGAATGTCTTTTCTGCGCCAGGCCCGTTTTGGTTTGGTTAAAGTCTGTTCTTCCATAAGTAATTTTCCTAAAGATTAGAAATCTTATAGATTGTAGCCAAGAACGGGCTTAACAACAACCACGCAAGAAAAAAACGTTCCTGATTGGTTTGATCAAGAACGTTGTTATCATCTGGCAGACTTTGATGTTTTTGATACAAAGCCCGAACCTCTCTGAAACCAGTCCCGAAAAAGCGAAACCACCACCTCAAAATATGAAACCGGTGGATACCTGCGGGCGTTAATGCAGGCTTACGTTCCAGATTCCGCCGTCGACGGTATATTGGAATTCCGATAGGCTATCCGAATTCATGACGCGGAGCAAATCCTCGAAATCGTCCACGGTTTGCAGTCCGCTTAAACGCGCGTACTCCACCCATTCCACGTTTCCTTCATTAAAGGATTGCGCTTGACCATCGAATTCCGTCGCCTTGAAAAGAAACACTACATATCGGCCATTCGCAACGGGAAACTGCTTCACACCGACCAAACGGGGATTCTTTATATGCAAACCCGTTTTTTCTTTGGCTTCCCGAATGGCGGCCTCGACAAACGACTCCCCCACTTCGACGTGGCCTCCTGGCAAAGCGTATCCTTTCCAGTCCTTCTTAACCCGGTTTTGCAAAAGGATTCGATTGCCGTTCTCGATAAGAATTGAAACGGTCAGCTCCACGCGCTCGATCCTTGGAGTCTCTATCCCAAGGACATCGTTGGCGTCCACCCCAAGGGTCGTCGCCAAAAGCGCGATTTTGTCGAGCGCCATCTCGTTGTCGCCATTTTCGATGTGGGCGATCATCGATTTATCCGCATACCCCAAAGCCGTTGCGAGTTCCTGCTGGGTGAGGCCTCTGCTACTGCGAAGGGCTTTGACTCTCGCGCCGAAGGCCTTGCTCACGATTTCTTCCCTTTCTTTTCGATGAGGAATAGCTCTTGGAAATTGGGCAAGGCGGCCCTTTCGTTTTCCGTAGGCGAAATCCAAAGCCGTTCCTTAAAAGCTTCGTATTCCTTTCTCGCGTGCTCCAAGGCCTCTTGATGGGAAACGAGCCCTGGGCCATTTAAGATGTCTTTTCTTGTCATCTTGAGGAAATAGTCGAGTTCCTTGACCCAATCATCCATGGTCATGGCATGCTGTTCCAAGGCTTGAAGCTCGGCGAAATCCAAGTATAAAGAAACGATGCGGTTTAGGACATCTAGTTCCTCTTTGCTGAGATAGTTCTTCGCGATGACCGCGTCTTCGAGCAGCGGATAGTCGCCGTTAAAGGTGGTTAAGCCCATGAAGTCCTTGCCGGCGTCCGCTCGTTCTTTGATGATTTCCGCGGCGGTATGGCCATGGGCGGCCCAATGCATCTTGTTTTGGACGGTCTTGAAGAACAGGATGGAAGTCTCGGACTTTGGATCGTAGTCCACACTCGTGGAAAAGATATCGAGAACCTGTCGCCAGAAAACCTTTTCGCTGCTGCGGATGTCGCGGATTCGGGCGAGCAGTTCCTTGAAATAGCGTCCCCCGCCTGCTTCTTTTAGCAAATCATCGTTCAAAACAAAGCCTTTGGTGACATACTCCTTCAACGTTGAGGTTGCCCATTTTCGGAAGTTGGTTCCGACATTGCTGCGGACGCGGTAGCCAATCGCGAGAATCATGTCGAGATTGTAATAAGTGATATTTCTTTCAACTTCGCGTTCGCCTTCTTTTTGAACAGTTCGGAATTTCCGAACAGTTGCCTCTTGGACTAACTCCCCTTCTTCCAAGATGTGCTTAATATGCTCGGAAATGTTCGATTTGCTCGAGTTATAGAGAGATATGATTTGCTCTTGGGTCAGCCAAAGATTTCCGTCGATCAGCTTGACTTCGACCTTTGTTCCGTTCGATTCGGTGTTATAGATAACGATAATGCCTTTGTCAGACATGGTAATGCCTCCTTTGAGTGTTATTATTTTAGCCTATTGATGAGTGTTTCTCAACTACGCCGCAAGAAAAAACGTTCCTGACGATTTCATCAAGAACGTTGTTATCATCTGGTCGGGATGGCCGGATTCGAACCGGCGATATCCTGCTCCCAAAGCAGGCGCCATAACCAAGCTAGACCACATCCCGGCCCGCATATTTTTCGTTTTTGTCATAACAAAATCAAGCATTATTTTTCATAAATGAAATATTTTTGTGATTTTCTTATGAAAATGACCCATTTCTTGACAAAAGAAAACCCCGGGTTAACCGGGGTAATCTTTCATTTGTCTAAGTACTAAACATTTGATACAAATATCGTTTTTTGTCCAAAAGTATCGCTATTATTTATTAGCAAAATATTCAATTATCTCTTTTGCCATCTCTTCAGATTTGTGGTAGTGAATGCAGTGATTGCAATCATATTTAATGATTTTTGCCCCCATATCTAAAGCTAATTGTTCTTGATATTGAATCCAGCCTTTTTCTTGACCTTCTCCATTTGAAACAAAAAGCAATGATGGACATTTGATATTCCCAGCCTCTTCCACGATTTTTGAATTTTTCAAAACTTCTTTTGCTTCGTTAATTGTGCATTTATTAAAAACATTTCTTTTCTTTAGAAGTTTATGCTGTTTATATTCTTCTGTTGTTAAAGATGTAGATTTGACCCTTAAAAGAAGTCTAGCTAACCATCTTTGAGACTCCATAGATTTAGCGGTTTTTTCTATTTGTTCTTCTGTCCATTCATTGAAAGACATAGGGTTTGCCATATCAATGCCAATTATTCCAGATACTTCGGCGGGATATAACTGTTTCCATCTCATTGCTTCTAATCCGCTCATAGAGTGTGGAGCTAAAATGAATGGCCCAGTTTCCCGTAATGTCATTAATGCTTCTCTTTGTTCGTTCACTAAGGAATCTATATCACATGGTGCATCCCAAATATCTGAATAACCATAGCCAAACTTTTCAACAACAATAATACGAAAATTATTCAATAATTTTTCATACAATACTTTAAAATCATAAACAGGCGAAATTGTGCAGTGACCAGGCATAAATATGATTTTAGGGGCATTGACATTTCCATCACGAAAAACATGGATGTTATGACCATTCACTAAAACTAATTCACCATTTGGTTTTAACACTTTTTTCATACGCTAAACCTTCTATTTTGATTATTATATCAAACACTAGAAAATTAAAAAAACCTTCAATACAAATTGTATCAAAGGATTTAAAATTCGTGGAGCATCCGAGCAGATTTGAACTGCTGGTCAGGGAGTTGCAGTCCCTTGCCTTACCGCTTGGCTACGGATGCGCGGTGAAGATTATATGGCATCCACCCTTAACTTTAAAGCATTGATTTAAATTATTTTCTCCTTGAAGAACTTCTTCTCTTGCATTATATTTACTTCTCTTGCATTATATTTAAGCGCTGTCGTGAGAACACGACGGAAAACGCGCCCGTAGCTCAACTGGATAGAGTACCAGACTACGAATCTGGGGGTTGTGGGTTCGAGTCCCCCCGGGCGCGCCACAAACTAAAATGATGAAGGGAATTCTGAGGAGTTCCTTTTTTGTTTAATGACGTATTCCTAACCATCGAATGGTTCTTTTTTTTAAAAGAAAGATAGGTTTTCGCGTTTTACTTTTAATGAGCAAATAAAGTATCATCTTTATCAATGATGGATAAGGCGCTCTCCCATAAAATCTATTACACGACTTTCGTCTTAGCGATTTTCGTCATCGCGCTTCATTCCTCCTATATCGAGGTATTAAATCCTAGTTTGGAAGGATACGATTTCGCTTACATAATCCAAAGGCTCTTCCTTGTCCTTGGGGAAGCGGCCGTTCCGACTTTCTTTGTCGTCTCGGGGTATTTGCTTTTCATTAAGTTCTCCTTGAAGGAATACCCAAGGATGCTTCTAGGCAAGGTATTCTCCTTGGTGATTCCTTATTTTGTTTGGAGCATAGCCGCGTTTTTGTTCATGCAGATCCTTTTCCCGTTGATGAACGGCAAACCAATAGAGATCACCTTCCAATCCGCAGTAATCGATATATTGCTTTCAAATGAATACCCACATCTATGGTTTATTAGGCCTTTGCTAGTTTATTTCATTTGCTCGCCACTGCTATATTTTGTTTTCAAATACCTAAGGAAATGGTCGATATTCATTCCGGTGGCCCTCTTCTTCGTCTATATGTTCTTTAGGCCGGAATACGGGGGCATATTGCTTTGGATTCCTCTTTTCTTCATCGGCTCATACCTAGCCTATTTCAAAATCCCCATCATGAATAAATTCCATCCGCGGTTGATATCCATCATCGCTTTGGTGGTGTTTGCCTCCTTATCGGTGACTTTTACCTTACTTCATACCCAATATGAGGATTATTCCTATTATGTCTATCGCTTCTTCTCGCCTCTTTTGGTATGGATTTCCCTAGATGTAATAACCTCATTGTTCCAAAAGGAAAAGATATTCGAGATATTCAAAACCTCGGGTTTCATCTTCTTTGTCCATTTGTTTATCGTCAATGGCTTCAAGTTGTTGCTTCAATTGGGAATCGGGGTCGATTCCAATTATAACTGCGCCTTGCTTTTCTTCTTGGTTCTACTAATCTCCTCAATCGTAACAATCTTGGTTACCTATGTATTAAAGAGATTCGCGAAACCCATATATCGGTTTTTGGGTGGAAGATAAGATTATTCTTATTCGAACTCCTTCGCGCATAAGACCAAGTAATCGCGAATGGTCAAATGCTGCGGGCAGGCTTTTTCGCATTTCCCGCATTTGATGCACATACTGGCCTTGCCGTTTTTCCCGAATGTGAGATTACGGTAATAGAAATCGGCATTCCAATCGTTGAAGGCCCGTTTCGTATTGTATAAAGAGAAGATCTCCGGGATAGGGATATTCGCGGGGCAATGGTTTTGTTCAACGCAATAACGGCAT
>ONFU01000029.1 GCA_900317165.1 uncultured Erysipelotrichaceae bacterium | reverse complement strand
CAATAACGACGCGGTCGCTAATGCCGTCGCCAATATGGCTTCCTTGATTGGGGCAAAGGCCATCGTCTCCTTCACGGAGACCGGTCGCTCCTCCTTCCGTATTTCCAAAGCCCGTCCATGCTGCCCGATCATCTCGGTCACCAATAGGCGCGAGACCGCGATGATGAGCGCATTCATGTGGGGCGTGTATTCGCATTTGATCAAAACCTCGATGCCTGACTTCATTGAGGAGATGGAGGTTTTGGCCCTTAAACTAGCAAGGGAATCCGGCATCAAAGAAGGCGAACCGATAATCCTCGTCGGTGGCACGCCGACAGGGGCGGGGAAGACGAACTTCCTACGCATCATCACCTCCATCGGAGTTAGGGAGATTGAATAAATATGGGAAAGAAAGTCATCGCTCTTGATATCGGGGGCACCAATACCCGCGTTGCCCTGATTAACGATAAATACGAAATCGAAAAGGTTTTGATTAAGCCGACTTTAGTCGGAAACCTTGAATTGTTCCTGCAATCTATCGAAGACGTTATCGTTGAGGCAATCGATAATTTCGATGATGTCATCTGCATTGCAGGCGGCGTTCCTGGACGCGTTAGGTGGGATGGCTATATCTACGCTTTGCCAAATATCCATATTTCCCAGATTCCTTTAGCGGAGAGACTAGAGAAAAGGTTCAACAAGAAAACCTATATCATCAATGACGCGGAAGTCGCGGCCTTGGCTGAAGCCAACATCGGACCTTACGCGAAATATTCCTCCCTTTATTTCATCACCGTCTCCACCGGTGTCGGGGGCGCGCTTACAATTAACGGCAAACTCCGCTCCTCCTCTTATGAGGTCGGCCATACCATGGCCCAATATAGGAACGAGGTCCATGAATTCGAGCATATGGCTTCCGGAACCGGGTTAAGGCGTTTAGCGGATGCGAATGGCCTAAATATCGCCGATGCCAAAGAATTCTTCGCCCTTGTCAAAAACGGACACGAACTCGCCAATAGGGTATATCGCGATTGGATAAAACTCCTCGCGGGATTCATCGAAATGAATCAGGAGAACTTCCAGCCCGAAGTCTTCGCGATTACCGGCGGAGTCATGAAATCCGCGGATATCTTCTGGGATGATTTGGTTCGTAATTGCCCAAATAGCACTCTCCTTAAGGCTAACGCCGGACAAAACGCGGGACTTCTCGGAGCGGCCGTTTACGGTTTCCAAAAAGCCGCGGAATAATTTAAACAATAAAAAAATCCTCGACCCATGTATCAATAATTGATTAATGTCGAGGATTTTTAAGTTTATTCAACCGTAACGGATTTAGCGAGGTTACGAGGCTTATCGACATCTAACCCTTTGGCCACCGCAACATAATAAGCGAGGATCTGAAGGGGGATAACCGTTAAGCTAGCTGCGAAGAGAGGATCGATATGGGGAAGGGAGATGACGTTCTTCGTCGTGTCCTTGATGACTTCTTCCGCGTCCATCGAGATGGCAAGAAGCGCGGCTCCGCGGGCTTTGACCTCGACCATGTTGGAAAGGGTCTTCTCCGCGAGTTCTGGTTGGGAGAGGATTCCAACGACCAAGGTATCTTCCTCAATAAGAGAGATGGTCCCGTGTTTTAATTCACCCGCGGCATAAGCCTCCGAATGGATATAGGAGATTTCCTTTAATTTGAGTGAACCTTCTAGACCAACCGCATAATCGATGCCGCGGCCAATGAAGAAGACGTTGAGGGAATTGGCCCGGTTGTTGCCGATCCTTTGGAGGGTCGATTTCTTGCAGAAGATCGTTTTGATCTTCTCGGGGATGCCCTCGATTTCCTTTATATAATAGGCATATTTCTCTTCGTCGATCGTCTTCTTGGCCTTAGCGAGGTTGAGGGCGATGCAATAAAGGGCGATAAGCTGGGCCGAATAGGCTTTGGTGGTGGCAACGGAAATCTCTGGACCTGCCATCGTTAGGAAGACATAATCGGCTTCCCTAGCGATGGAGCTGCCCTCTACGTTAACGATCGCGAGGGTCTTGACCCCTTCTTCTTTGGCTTCCCTCATGGCCGCGAGGGTATCCGCGGTTTCGCCGGATTGCGAGATGACGATAAGGAGGGACTTCTTGTTCATCGGGAGTTTGCGATAACGCATCTCGGAGGCAAGTTCCACCCTAACGGGGGTGCGGGCGAGCTCTTCCATCAAATACTGGGCGACGACACCCGTATGGTAAGCAGAGCCGCAGGCGGCGATATAGATTTGTTCAAGGGAAGAGAGGAGTTCATCGGTTAGGCCGATGCCATCCAAATCGATTTTCCGACCATGGCAGACTTTGCGGAAGGTATCCTCGACCGCGCGGGGCTGTTCCATGATTTCCTTCATCATGAAATGACGGTAACCACCCTTTTCGGCGGCGCCTGGATCCATATCGACATGGACGAGTTCTTTGGTTATCTCCTCCTGATCGATGTTGTAGAAATGAATTTCCTTCCCATCGGTGCAGGCAAGCTCATCGTTATCGATATAATAGATTTCCCTGGTGTGCTTGATGATCGCGGGGACGTCGCTCGCGATATAGGCTTCGCCTTCGCCCATTCCGATGACCATCGGGGAGTTTTTCCTAGCTAGATAAAGCTTATCGGGTTCCGATTTGAGCATGATCGCTAAAGCGTAGGAGCCCCTGATGCGAAGCATTGCGTGGGAAATCGCGTAAATCGGTCCCAAATTGTATTTATTGAGGTAATATTCGATGAGGTTGATGGCGATTTCGGTATCGGTCTCGCTATAGAATTTGTAATCGTGGCGTTCGAGTTTGCCTTTTAGTTCAAGGTAATTCTCGATGATGCCGTTATGGACTCCGACGACTTGTCCTTTAAAGGAAACGTGGGGGTGCGCGTTATTCTCAGTCGGTTCGCCATGGGTGGCCCAACGAGTATGTCCGATGCCGACATGGCCCTTGGTCTTCTTACCTCCATCGGTCTTATCGAAAAGATTGGCCAAGCGCCCTTCGGCCTTAGCGACCACGATATTCCCATCATCGCCCAAAACGGCGATGCCCGCAGAGTCATAACCTCTGTATTCCAGGCGACTCAACCCTTCTAAAAGGATTGGCCCGGCTTGTTTGTTTCCGATATAGCCAACAATTCCGCACATAGAAATATTACCCCCCCCAATCGGAGGGTTCCTTTCTGGGATGAGGGGGCTTCTGTTTCCTTCTTTCGAAGGGTTTTTCTTCCCGCTCTATCGAGTCCCTATGTCCCGCGCTGGCATCCGCCGAGTCTTTCGATAACCAGCGCCCTCGTCGACTTATTCAGTCCTGGCGCTAATAGGTAAAGGAAATCCAAAACCTATTTGGTGATAGTTTATCATTAATAATGAATGTGTCAAATCTTGGAATTTTTCACTGATAATCTTGCGTTTTTCTTTTCTCTTCTAAAGAAAGATTAACGTGATAGGCGAAACTTGCTTTTATTCTCTATCCGAAAAATCCTTCGGCAACAGGCGGTAAAGGAATTTCCCGAAGAGGTCTTTCGCGGGTTTTTTGGTATTAAGACTTTCTATGGCTTTGGTTTCATCCTCAGTGAGGGTGAAATCATCGATTTCGAAGTTAGATTTGATATGAGGTTCGCTTTTTGAGCCGGGGAAAACCACGATTTCCTTATCAAGAAGGAAGCGAATGATGACTTGGGGGACGCTTTTGTTGTGGGCTTTAGCGACTTTTTCTAGCAATGGGTCATGGAGGAGAGTTTTGCTTCCAGAGCCAAACGGACTCCAGGCTTCGATGACGATGCCCTTCTCCTTCATGAGCCTTCTTTCTTCATCCCTAGTGAAATAGGGGGTAATCTCAATCTGATTGATTGCGGGGATAACTTCGGTTTTGCTTTCTAAAGCGGCAATATGCTTCATCGTGAAATTGGAAACCCCGATGCTTTTGGTCTTGCCATTCTTTTTGGCTTCGACAAGACGGGTGTAGGCCGAAACATAATCGCCATAGGGGCGATGGAGCAAAAGCAAATCCAAATAATCGATTCCTAGCCTATCCAAGGTGTTATCGATGGCTTTATCGATTTCCTTGAAGGCGTTAGGGAAGATTTTGGAGGTAATGAAAAGCTCTTCGCGGGGAATCCCCGATTCCTTGATGGCCCTTCCGATAGCCTCTTCGTTGAAATATACGTTAGCCGTATCGATATGGCGATATCCAATCGCTAGGGCGGCTTTTACCGAATTATAGGCTTCGTTAGGTTTAAGACGATATGTTCCTAAGCCTAGTTCAGGGATAGCGTTCCCATCGTTTAAGACGATTTTTTTCATTGGCTCTTCCTCCAAATGAATATTTTCATTTATATGGTTTCAAAGTCAAATAAAATGCGTATAATCATTGCGGAAAAACCATACGCCCGGATTCCGGCCCTAGCCCCCTTAAAAGGACACGGACTCCGCGTATAGTTTAGGTGGATTTGGGACCGACTACTCGTCGGCCCTTTTATTTACCGCAAACGTATGTGGCCAAGTTTCCATTAAGGAATTACGATACCCCTGGTCTCCGGCCATAGCCCCCTTGAAAGGGTCCGGTCCTGGGGGTATCATAAAGATGGTTTTAGTGGACCGACTACTCGTCGGCCCTTTTATTTACCACCTATGGGGGAACAGCGTCCCTAACAGCAGCAGGGCCGCGAGCAGTATCCTCAGCGCCGCTTTCGCGATCGCCTTGGGCCACCCTGGCCTCTTTTGCCTTTTGGACACGCCGTATTCCTCCTTTCCTGCCGCGCCTAGGCCATGTTTGCCGGAGGGCTTCGCGCGGATTGATGAAGATAGAGGGAATCCAAAGGATAACCATTTGGTTTTTTCCTCCTACTAACTAATAGTGAAAAAATCCGTTTTTTGGCTCAGATTTTTTTATCTTTTTTTATTTTTATTTGGATGTTTTCCGAATTAGATAGATTTCATCGAATAAATTAAGGAAAAATATTTTTTCTTTTGTCTTTGACAAAGAATTGTTTTAGGGTGAAAATTGCATATGGCAAAGAAAGAGACACGCCCCTTCCTTATAGGGAAGTGGGTACCACTCTGGAGCCCTCTAGCGAAATAAGTTAGACGTTTCCTAGCGTTAATAGGATAAGAGAGCGTCTTAGATATCCTTATATATTTAAGGCGAAGTAAGGTGGTACCGCGCTACTTGGCGTCCTTATGGATGGACGCTTTTTGTTTATTTAGGAGGTAAGTTCCATGAAAGTAATCTATTTGGGCAAGGAAGTCGAACTTGAGGATGGCATCATCGGTTTCAATGCCGTCAAAGCCCTTGACCCCGAACGCCGCAAGGAGGCTTTGGCCTTCAAGGTCGGCGAACGCATCTATGACATGAACCAAATCGTTCCTGAAGGCGAACTTAGTTTTGTCTTCCCTAGCGATAAAGAGGGTTTCGAGATGATGAACCACTCCTGCAGCCACCTTATGGCGCAGGCTATCCACCATCTTTATCCAAAAGCCCAGTTCGGCTTTGGCCCCGCGATTGAGGAAGGCTTCTATTACGATGTCGATTTCGGCGAAGAGAAGATCACCGACGCCGATTTCCCGGCGATTGAAGCGGAGATGAGGAAGCTTAGCAAAGAGGCTATCCCCTATAAGAGAAAGGAACTCTCGATCGAAGAGGCTCTCGAAGTCTTCAAGGATAACCCCTATAAGACCGAGCACGTCCCTGAACTTGAGGCCCCGATCTCCATGTATGAACAAGGCGATTTTATCGACCTTTGCCGTGGTCCCCATGTTCCAAATACCTCCTATTTGAAGCACTTCAAACTCCTCTCCCTTGCAGGGGCCTATTGGAGAGGTGATTCCAAGAACAAGCAATTAACGAGGATCTATGCGACTTGCTATCCAACCGAAGAGGCCTTGAAGGAACATCTTGAGGTCTTGGAGAAAAGGAAAGCCAACGACCATCGTCGCCTTGGCAAGGAACTCGAGCTCTTTATGCTTTCCGATTATGGCCCAGGACTTCCCTTCTTTCTCCCAAAGGGCATGATCATCAAGAATGAACTCATGGCCTATTGGAGAGAGGTCCATATCCCAGAAGGCTATAAGGAAATCGAGACCCCGACGATGCTTTCCCGTGAACTATGGGAAACCTCGGGACACTGGGAACATTATAAGGACAATATGTATACGACCAAGGTAGATGAGAAGGATTTCGCGATCAAGCCGATGAATTGCCCTGGGGCCTTATTGACCTATAAGAACTCCCTCCATTCCTATAAGGACCTCCCGCTTCGCCTTGGCGAATTCGGACACGTCCATCGCCACGAGGCTAGCGGAGCTCTCAACGGTCTATTCCGCGTCAGGGGCTTCACCCAAGATGACGCGCATATCCTCATCACCCATGACCAAATCGAAGACGAAGTCAAACGCATCATGTCCATCTTCGATAGGATGTATTCGGTCTTCGGGCTAAGCTACTATATCGTCCTTTCCACCCGTCCAGACGATTATATCGGGGAAAAGGAATTCTGGGATAGAAGTGAGAAGATCCTCGCGGAAGCCTGTGAGCATTCCGGGCACGAATACCGTATCAACGAAGGCGATGGGGCCTTCTATGGACCAAAGCTCGACTTCAAACTCCGTGATACGATGGGTAGAACCTGGCAATGCGGAACGATCCAACTTGACGTCAACCTCCCCCATAGGTTTGGGGCCTATTATATCGATGAGAAGGGCGAAAAGGCCGAACCTGTCATGCTTCATCGCGTCGTCTTCGGCTCGGTCGAACGCTTCATCGGCATCCTTATCGAGAATTATGGCGGAGCCTTCCCAACCTGGTTGGCACCTGTCCAAGTCAGGCTTCTTCCGGTTTCCCCCGAAGCCCATGGCGAATATGGGAAAGAGGTTTACGATATCCTCATGAAAGAGGGCATCAGGGTCGAGCTCGACGATGCGAACGAAAAGCTTGGCTATCGTCTCCGTAACGCGGTCGTCTCCAAGATCCCCTATAGCCTCGTACTTGGCGAAAAGGAAAAGGAGACCCGTTCGGTCACTTACCGCATCTACGGCCAAAAAGACCAGATCACCGTCCCTCTTGATGAATTCATCGCCCTCATCAAGAAAGCGATCAAGGAAAAGGCCCGTTTCTAAAAGCGTTCCTAAGGAGGGCTCTAGAGGCAAATCTAGGGCCCTTTTTCTTTATCAAAAAATATAGAACAAAATATATAAGAGACCTTTTTATTTACTCCAAAACGATATAGAATTATCTTATGAGCAAACCTAATCCTCCTTATAAGTGCCCGATCGCACTAAATCACCATATCCTTAACCTAGCCGCGGACATCGCCTATAAAGCCGGCGTCCTCGAATCCAATGGTTTCTTCCCTGAACCAACCGACAGGATAATCGGGGTCAAAAGCATCGTCGAGCTTTCGGGAGGCCATCTTACCCCAAGCCAATTCAAAGGACTCGCGAATGGGGAGAGCCTTCCCTCCAATCGCATCGCGAATGCCTTTGCCTCAATCTACACGAAACTTCCTAGGTTAAACCCCTTCGAACGTTCCTTCATCGAGCTTTATGAGAATTCCTATTTTATCGATGGAGTTCCGACAAGGATGGGTAGGAAGGCCGCGGATTTCCCCTTTGCTTTGCCTTTAACCCCAAAAATCGAGCCGATGATGAACCATCTTTTCCTTTTCCTTAAGGGAAACGAAGGCAAAACCCATCCCTTGCTTCTTTCTGGGATGGCCTTTATCGAAATCCTCTCGATCGCCCCTTATTCAAACGGGAACCTTCCCTTAGCCCTTCTTCTAGCGAAAGCCATCCTTATTAGGTATAGCAAATCGCTTCTATACATTCCTTTGGAAGAAGAGATATTAAAAAGGATGGACGCCTTGTTCGCGTCAATCGAGGCCTCCGTTGAAAAAGGCGAATTATCGCCCTTCCTCTCCTTTTATCTATCGACTATGTCAATCGCAATTAAACGTCTGCTTTCACGTAGGGAAAAGAAAAATAAGGAAACGAGCATCCAGGTAAGACGCTTAATGGAGGTCATGGAAGAGGGGAAATTCTATGGAGCGAACGAATTATGCGAGCTCCTTAACCTCAAGTCGCGTCTAGGCTTGATGAAGAATTACATCAACCCCGCCTTATCCGCCGGGCTCATCAAACGTAGTGACCCAACCTCCCCGACCTCCCGTAACCAAAGATATGGAAAGGTAAGCTAAGATGGGACTGCTTCTTCCGATTCTTTTCGCCGTTGCTAGTTTAGCTAGTTTCCTCCTTTTCAAGTTTTTGAAAAACATCAAGGAATGGCTGAAATACGTATTGTTTGGCTTAACCATTGGGTTTTTGATCGCCTCGATGACTCTTGCCTATCTTTTTGTCATCGATACCTTCGCCCTTGATAACGTCGTTAGGGGTTGCTTCGCGGCGACTTTCCTCTATGGCTTTGCTATCTCTATTCTTTTCTTCATCTTGACCATCAAGAAGGAAAACAAAATCTATGGCATCGTCTTCACGGGGACGACCCTTCTTTTCGGGGTCCTTTTCCTCGTATTCGGCTTTATCTTCGGTAGGGAAAGCCTCCATAACGAAGAGGAGATCATCAAGAGTTCGGCCTCCGCGATCGCGTTGCTTTTCAATCTCTAATCATGGATAAGAATTACGTTAAGGACATTAGGAAAGACCTTGGGAATAGGAAGATCATTTTGAATGCGGCGGGAGGTGTCATCGTCAAAGAGGGCAAAGTCCTTCTCCAAAGACGCAGCGACAACCAAAAATGGGGTTTGATCGGCGGACTCCTCGAGCTTGATGAAACCTATCTTGAAGCGGCCCTGCGCGAAGTCAAGGAAGAGACGGGCTTAACCGTTAAACCCTTATATTTCCTTGGCATCTATCATAACCATAATATGGTCTGGGCCAATGGGGATAAGGCCCATACTATCGGGGCTTATTACGCCTTCGAGATAATCGAAGGGGATTTAAGGATCGATGAGGAATCCCTTGAGCTCCGTTATTTTGGAAAAGACGAAATACCCGACTTATTCGCGGAAGACCACCGCAAGGCCCTTGAAGCCTATTTTTCAGGGGTTAAATACGAAATTCCAATAGAAAACAAGGCCAAATGAAGCGATTTTCATAGAAATGAAAAATAATGCTTGATTTAGCCATATATTCGCGTATTATTTGCCTTGTCGATAGACAAGTAGAAAGCAATCGCTTCGGACGATTCGCCAGATTCCCCTAAGGAGTTGGCAAAAAGCTAAATGGAGAGACAACCGTTTTAGTGGGCCGGAAGCGAATGCTGTCCGGATTTTTTATCGATAGACCTAGGAGGAATACACAATCGCTTACGCAAACAAATTTGACCGCCGCCGTCCAAATAAGGCAGTCGACCCCATCAATGAAAACGTTCGCTACCCGGAAGTCATCCTCATCGGACCAGATGGCCAAAACCTCGGTCGCATGAGCTCCCGTCAGGCTAACGAAATCGCAAAAAGTTACGAACTCGACCTCTTCTGCGTCGCTCCAGCCGCCAATCCCCCGGTTTGCAAAATCATCAACTACGGGAAATATCGTTATGAGCAGCAGAAAGCCGAAAGGCAACAACGCAAGAATTCCAAAGCTAACCAAGCCCAGCTTAAGGAAGTCCAACTCCATATCTCGATTGGGGAACATGACCTCCAAACCAAGGCTAAGCACGCGAGGGAATTCCTCTCAGATGGGGATAGGGTCAATATCCGCGTCGTTCTCAAAGGTAGGGAAATGGCGCATAAAGACCTAGGCGAAGCCCTCTTCGACCGTTTCGTGGAAACTCTCAAATCCGAGGATCTCAATCCGACGTTGGAGAAGCCCGCGAGCTGGGAAGGAAAATGCTATTCCTCCATCGTCACATCGAAAGCAAAGAAGCAATAAGGAAGGAGAAAACTTATGCCAAAGATGAAATCCAACCGCTCGCTTATGAAGCGAGTCAAAGTCACAGGCACCGGCAAACTCAAATATGTCCATGCCTACAAAGGGCACCACGCCCCTTACAAAACCGCCAAGCAGAGCCGTCAGCTCCGCCGCGCCGGTATCATTGACAAGACCGACTACAAGAGAATTCGGTTCATGATTGTCAAATAAGGAAAGGAGATAATTAATAATGTCAAGAGTCAAAGGTGGCACCGTCACACGCGCAAGGCGCAAAAAGATCTTGAAGATGGCCGAGGGTTACTTCGGTTCCAAGCATCTCCTCTTCAAAACCGCGAAGGAACAAGTCCTTCATTCCCTCCGTTATGCCTATGTTTCCAGAAGGCTCGTCAAGAGGGATTACCGCAAGCTCTGGATCAGACGTATCAACGCCGCTTGCAGGGTCAACGATATCTCTTACTCGGTCTTCATGAACGGCCTCAAGAAGAGCAACATCGCCATCAACCGCAAGATGCTCTCCGAGATCGCGATCACCGATCCAAAGGCCTTCTCTTCCTTAGTCGAAACCGCTAAAGGCGCGCTTGCTAAGTAAAGAAAAAAGACAACAAAAAGCAGGATTCAATCCTGCTTTTTTTTATTTTAGAGTTTCTTTTATTCTTCCTAAGGCTTCTATTAGGAGGCTTCTAGGAAGAGCGATGTTCATTCGGAAATAGCCTTTCCCGGTTTTTCCGTATTTGCTTCCTTCAACTAAGATAACCCCTGCTTCCTTTAGTTTTTCGTTAAGTGTTTCTTCTTCTAAATTAAAGCTAGAAGCGTCCAGCCAAAGAAGGTAGGTGAAGTCGGACTTGATGACTTTGAAGTCTAGACTTTCTAGTTCTTTAACCGCGAGCAATCTATTTTGATAAACGTATTCATTGAATTCATCCAAATAGGAATCCCCGTTTTTATAGGCTTCCTGCAAGGCGATAAGAGAGAAGGAATTTGGCTCTCCGCAATCATCATAGCCGAGTTGATTCTCCATTCTATCCTTTAAAATGGGGTTATCCGCATAGGCAAACGCGGCCTGAAGGCCCGCGGTATTGAAGGCTTTACTTATCGATGAAGCCATAATGACAACTTCTTTGCTTTCTTCTAAACATAATGAAGGGAGGTATTTCTTACCTGGAGAGGAAATAAGCCCATGGATCTCATCGGAAAGGATGAGGACATCATATTCTTTTGCAAGACGGAAGAGCTTGGTTAATTCCTCTTTGTCAAAGCATTTACCGACGGGATTATGGGGAGAGCAGAGGATAAAGCCCTTGTTCTCCTTCTTCTTGAATTCCTTTTCGAGGTTAGCGAAATCAAAATAAAAGGACCCGTTTTCAAAAAGAAGAGGGACATCCACGACTTTTCGGTTGCAATGGGTGATGCAAGAGGAAAAGCAATCATATATTGGGGAGCAGAGGATTATGCCATCACCCTCTAAAGTAAACGCGCGGATAAAGGCGGTGACGGAGGCTAAAACCCCAGAAGCGAAGATAACGTTTTGGGGGTTCATCTTCAATCCGAATCTTCTTTGGTAAAAGTTGGTTAAGGCCTTTTTCCAATCTTCATTATCCTTAACATAGCCAAACAAAGGATGCTCAAGGCGATTACGCATGGCCTTAACGATAAAGTCGGATGTAGGGAAATCCGTATCCGCGACGGTAAGAGGGATTTGGTCTTCCTTAACCCCGTATCCATATTTCGCGGAGTCGGAATGATGACGGTCATAAACCTTATCAAAATTCATCATCAAACCCCTTATTTAGGTCATACGTGTATTTAAATTCGCCTATTTGCTCATCACGTTTATCATCATTGATTATAAGCTCTTTGATGCCTTTGCAGATAAGTTTTAGGTTAGAAGGGTTCTTCACCGAATCGATGACATCAAGGACTTTGGCTTTGCCTGAAGAATATTCGAATGAAAGGGTGGTCCCTTCAAGATAGCAATCCTCGATCGTAACGTTATCCATATAGCAGAATCCTTGATTGGAGACGATCTTGCATCTTCTTAAGGTCACGTTTTTGGCGTTCCAACCAAAATATTCCCCGATTATCGTCGAATCCTCGATCAAGACGTTTTGGGAATTCCAGAAGGCATCCTTGCTATTTAGCAAACATCCTTTGATATGGATATCCTTTCCTCCATCAAGAAGATAATTGCCGTCTAGTCTAATGTTTTCTAACGTTATTCCGACGGAATCCTTCAAAAGATAATCGCCTTTGAAGGTCGAATCCTTGATGAAGACGTTACGGCAACTCCATAAGGTTTCCTGAGCGTCGAGAAATTCGCCGCGGATGATCTTGATATCGTGACATCTACGGAAATACTTGACGGCTTTGAATTCGCAATCGACGAATTCCGAATTATGGGTATACCAAATACCGCTTCTCGCGGTTTCGAGGAATACGCATTCCTTAACGATGTGATTCTCTCCGTACCATAACGGGTATTTCCATTGGAAGGTGCATTTGTTGACGTTAAGGTCCCTCCCTTCCTTCAAAGGGGATTCGCCATCATGGAAGAGACAGTTTTCAATGTCGCAGGAAGAGAGGAAAAACAAAGCGCGCTCGCCTTCGAAGTTCCCGTTTTTATAACATTCTCTCTTATTCATCTTGGTTGCGTTCATCCTTGATGATGGCTCCATTCCTTATATAGATGCTATAGGAATTCGCGACCGCTTCATCGATTAGGGTTTCGTAATCGAATTTGCTTTCATAGAAACGGGCTTCTTCCAAGGACGGTTTGGTCTTTGGATTCTTTGGTTTGAAAATCGTGCAGCAATCCTCATATGGACGGATGCTGATCTCATAGGTCCCAAGTCTTTTCGCTTCGTTGATAATCGCGATTTTATCGCTTGTCGCTAAAGGACGAAGGATTGGAACATTCGTGACTTCGTTGATGACCCCAAGGGATTCGAGGGTTTGACTGGCGACTTGGCCAATCGATTCACCTGTAGCGATACCTAAGGCATGGTTCTTCTCTTTGCATCTTGCGGCGATACGCAACATCATCCTGCGCATAATCGTGATGCAATAAGGCTCCGCGACATAACGGTAGATCGCTTCTTGGAGTTTGGTGAAGGGAATTACCTCAAGACGGATATCCTCTTGATAGGCGGAAAGGACCTCAAGGAGATCAACTAGTTTATCAAGGACGGCTTCGCTCGTGTATGGGGGAGAGGCGAAATGGAGGCATTCGACTTTGATGCCCCTTCTAATAAGCGAATAGGCGGCGACTGGGGAATCAATGCCTCCTGAAAGGAGGGTGGTGACTTTTCCATTCATCCCTAAAGGATAACCCCCTAAACCGATTCTTTCATGGCAATATAGATAAGCTCCACTGGATTTGATATCGACTCTCATCAAGACATCGGGGTTATGGACATCGACTTTGAAGCGTTTGACGTTCCTCAACACTTCGCCACCGAGTTTCGCGGAAAGATCCATTGAGGAAATCGGGAAGGTCTTATCGACGCGATGGGCTTTGATTTTGAAGGTATGCCCTTCTTCTTTTTCCATGATCTCCACGACCGCGGAGGCGATTTTCTGATAATCCTTTTCTAAGATGTAGACTAAGGAAAGACGTTGAATACCGGCGACTAACAAAAGGCGGTTCATCACGGATTCAGGGTCTTCATCATGGAGATTGACCAAGATGAAATCCCTTCTTTCATCGATCTTGAGGGTTGGATAATCCTTCAAGGCGTGGCGGATATTCCTCGCCAAGCAATTGATGAATTGCTTTTGGTTATTGCCTTTGGTGGAAAGCTCACCAAAATGAACGTATATCGCATCGACTTTCATCTATGGCGAACCTCCTTCATTATGCTATCTAACGTGGAGATGAATGTTTCCATTTCCTCCATGGTGTTCTCTTTCCAGGCGGAAATCGATGACACGCATATCCCCTTTTGGCTTAAGGCTTCCAAAATAACGGAGGCCTTATGGAGTTTCAAAGAGAAATTGAAGAGATAAGGAACCCCATCAAGCGGGGAATTAATCTCGTATAGGTCAGGCCGGCTAGTTAGGTATTCGCTTAGCCTCTGCCGGAGTTTTTTGCAGTTATCGAGGAAAGATGGTTGCTTAGCCAAAGATATCTCCAAGGCTTTGGCCATTGCCATAATGCCGGGGACATTCTCGGTTCCTCCGCGAAGCCCTCCTTCTTGATCGCCTCCAGAAAGAAGAGGAAGGAAGGTGATGTTCTTTCTAAACAAAAGGATGCCTACCCCCTTAGGTCCTCCGAATTTATGGGAGGAAGCCGTCAGGATATCGATATTCTCATAAGGGAAAGTTATCTTGCCCAAGGACTGGGTGATATCGACATGGAGGAAGCATTTTGGGTATTTGGCCTTGATATCGATAATGCCCTTAAGGTCATTTTTGGCCCCCGTCTCGTTATTGACGGACATAAAGGAAAGAAGGATGGTCTCGTTATTGACGAGGGATTTAAGTTCATCTAGATAAATCGCCCCATCGTTCTTGTTATCAAGAAAATGGACGTCGAATCCGAAATATTCGCCAAGCTGATGGACCGTATTGAAGACGGAGGCATGCTCTCCGTTTGAGGAGATGATTCGTTTACCCCTATTTTGGTAATTGAAGGCAATGCCTTTGATGGCCATGTTGTTAGCTTCGGTCGCCCCAGAGGTGAAAATCAGGTTATGAGTTTTCGTTAATCCAAGTAGATCGAGGATCTTCTTCCTCGCTTCTTCTTTCGCCCTATCGGCTTTCCTGCCGATGCGATGGGCGGCCCCGGCATTACCAAAACAATCCTCGCAGTATTCTTTCAATACTTGCATGGATTCGGGCAAAATGGGACTAGATGAAGCGTGGTCGAAATAAATCATGTCTTATTCGTTAACACCCCTAAGGCGTTTTATGGCCGCGGTCGTATCCGCGTAGGAATTGGCGAAATCCGCGGAGAAATAGAGTTTCTCGGTTTGAAGGAGGATGGCGTTAAGCTGTCCGAAATCCGCCCTGCGACGGTTCGCATAGACGATCGCGGCATCAGCCTTAAGCATCATCTCATATTGGGATTGCATGTATTTGGCAAGCTCATCGCCATCATGATGGAGGACATCGACTTTGGCGTTGATCGCGGCGACGTCTATTGGGCGGGTATAAAGGCGAGAATATATCTCATCGATGATTTGGAAGAGCTCATCGATTTTCGGGGTGACCGCCTCAACAAGAGCGGGGACATCGATCTTTCTTAGGGTGACCTCGATATTCTGCAGCGATTCGTAATAAATCGCGACCGCCTTCATCGCGGCCTCGCTATCGGCCTTGAGGGAGAAAAGGTATTTATCGAATTCATCGATCGCGTTGTTGGCTTCGCTGGCTTCATCCTGAAGGGAATGCATCTTCTCAACAAGAAGGGAATATGGTTGTTTGGTGCCGGAATGGATAAAGGTATCGAGACTGCGTTTGGTCGCGGAGGCTTTGTTGATAAGGGTTTTGATGTAATCGACTTTGGCCTGTTCCTCTTCCGCAAGAGCGTAGATCTTCTTAACGTCAGGAAGGGCGTTGCATAGTCTGATGTTCTTTTGTTCGACGTTAGATTCCTCAACATAGATCGCGTCGCATTCGGAATCGAAGGTGACTCGGGCTTCTTTTTCCCTTTCGAAGGATTCGAAATAATCCTCAATTTCCGCGGAGATGCCATCAAGGGCCTCTGGGACTCCGTTAAGGGAGAATTCCCTAACGGCCTTAATCGCGGCCACTAGTTCTTCTCTCATCTCGGTGATTCTTTCCTTACCCATGATATGGTGGAGGGGATAACCTGCTTCGATCATATCGCCATAACGGTTCTCGAGACTATTGATTTTCTCGGGGATGACCGTTTGGATTGTGATACAAAGATTAGGAAGAATCTGGAGGTCCTTTCCAAGTTCCTTGATAACCGAAGCGATCGAAGGAAGGAGGTTATTGGCCTCATCGTATTGGGCGGATTCGACGTAGGATTCAAAGGCTGAGAACCTATCGTCAAGAAGGCGGAAGACCTTCTCGAAGGAAGCGGAAACAAGGGAGAGGTCCGCTTGCTTGATGTAATAATCCTGCTTGATTTGACGGAGGTTCTCCTTCAAGACGAGGGATTGCTGACGGCATTCCTCCTCTGGGCGGATGACCGCGAGCAAATCGTCATTTAAGGAATTGACCTTCTCCTCGAATTCAGCGAGTTTAGCCTTAACGTTAGGAAGATCGAGTTTAAGTTCCTTGTAATTATGCTCATTTAGATAATCGCGGATGCGATTGACCTCCTCTTGCATCGAGGAATCGCCGGAATCGCGGATTTCCTTGAACCTCTTGTTGAAGTTCATGTGGATATCAAGATAGAGGATGTTGGTCCTTGAGATGATTTCGATACGTTTGATGTATTGGGAATCCTGACCGAATAGCAACGCGTGGAGATATTCGAATTTACGGTTGATTTCCCTAACCTGCTTCTTCATTCTCATGTGGGCGAAGGCCGTGAAATAGAAAAGGATGCCTAAGCCGATTAGAGCAAGGGTTCCAAGGACCATCCCCACGATGATCCAGGGGTTAAGAGTGTCAACTAAAAGAAGCGTTTGGTAATTCATGGGCTATATTGTAGCACAACGCGAGGGCGCGTGTAGACGGGTGAGAAAAATGATTTGCCGAAGAAGATATCAGTTTTCCAACATTATTTCGCAGATTGTATCTAGCTCGTTGTTCGAAAAACCAAGAATATTAAAGTAGGAAAAAGCCTTTTCTTGTAGAGTCGCCCCGGCAAAGGTGTTGATGTAATTGAAATGCGAATTGATGTTATCAAGGCCTCTTGATCCACCAATGTTGCCAAAATTGGAGAAAAGATAATCACGATACATATCTTCTGGTTCAAGGCCTAACAAAGCGCTTAAGTAAAAAGCAACCACTCCCGTCCTATCGGTTCCGATTGCACAGTGGAAGACTATTGGGTAGTTTTCGATGTCAGTGAAAACTTTAAAAACGTTTCTCATCATTTCTGTTTCGTTTTTCGGGATATTAACGACATCCCAACCCATATGATAAGGGAAATAGTTCACTTCTTTCCCCAAAACGCTATCGTATAAAGCTCCGCTTTCATTGTTGTAGATTTCGCGAAGGTCTATTTCGCTTTTGACCTTGAAATCGTCTAGGAGCGTCTTTCTTCCGTTTAAAGAAATCAGTGGGGTAATGTTAAGAACATACCTCTCGTTTAATTGGCCCATCCTATAGACGAGGCCTTGCTTAACCCGCTTTCCGCTAGACGTTGTATAACCACCTAGATCCCTCGCATTTGTCACTCCGCTAACGTAAAGATTCCTCGGTCCTTTGTCGATTGTTTCGAAGGATTTGATTCCACTAGAATAGGCAACGTCACCGATGTTGGCGGTCACAAAATAAAAGTATTCCGCTCCAATGAAAAGGTTTGTAAAAGTATATGATGGGTTTTCTAAATGATGGGTAACGAAGCCGTTTAAACTTGGATCGGTCGTGTAGCTTAAACTGTAATAATCAACCTCTTGCCCAGTAGAAATATCAAAACTCCAAGAAAGCGTAAAGGTTTGAGGTCTTGATAATTCGCTTGTGCCTTCCGCGTATTTGCCGATTGAATCATAGGTGTCCGCCAAATACGAGGATTGCAAGGGAGTATGGGTATTGATTACATCATAATCGGAAAAGGAAAAGGAATATTCCACGTTTTCTTCGATGGCTTTGAATCCTTCCAAAGAAGAGCATCCGCTGAGGATGAATGGTAAAACAAACAAAAAGTACTTCTTCATTTTCACCATCCTATCAGGCAATGATGCCAAATCGAAGCTTCGACGATAAAATCATCCTCGCCTATTGTGACCAAAAGGTCTCCGCCGGGGATAAGGCGCTGTATCACGTTATGATCGCTACATCCAAAATATGAAGCATTCAAAGGCCCATATAACATGTATTTGTAATCAAAGAGATGCAATTCTTCGTTTTCATCGATAAGGAGATAATTGCCTTCGCTGACAACGCATTTCTCTCCATAATAGGTTGACTTATGAATGTTGTTTGCAAAAAGCAATAAACGCGAATCTGAATCCGAAGCAAAAATAACGGGGACATTATCCTGTTTTTTCATTATGGCGATGTCCGAACGATAGACGAAGTCTTCGTAAGTGATTACGATTTGACCCAATCCTATTTCGGTATTGTTTGGAAAACTTACATCATAATCATTGATTATATGTTCGCCTGACTCATCGTATTTGATGAGGGAAAAATAATCGCGATTGAAAGTTTCCCCGAGGAAATAAACATATTTCTTATCGTAATTATGGTAAACATAGCCTTTGACGATTATCGAAAAAGCGGCAACGAGAATACCATTTTTGATAATGACCTCTTTCCTGCCAGGCGTGGACATATCCACTTCTGTTACTTCGTATTCATCAAGAATCGCGAGTTGTTGACCATCGCGATAAAGGAAGACAAGCAATGAATCAAGATTTAATTCCTCACCTAATTCATACACGCGCTTGACGGAAGAATAGTCAAGAACAATACGATTAGGTTCTTCGTCTATTTGGTTCATTTGTTCTTCTTTTTCGCTAACGTCAGCTGAAGTCGAAGGAACAATAAAAGAGCAAGATGAAATCAAAACAGTCAAAGCGAATATGCTAATGAGACCCTTTTTCATCATCTTGCTCTTGTTTGATTATTAGTTGAAAGCAGCTAGGAAATCATCGAGGTTACCGTGAGCAGTTACTTTGCTTTTACTAGTTGGTTTGCTTGATAATGCCCAAGCAGAATCCACCAAGTGATAAGTATGGAGATCACATGATCTAATGCCTGTTGAGCCATTACCAGCGCCTTTTGGTTCACCGAAGAAACTAGTTACGTTGGCTCCACCCGTGTTATCAAATCCACGAGCCAGATTTCCAAAGCCAAATTTAAATGTTTCTGCCCAAGAATATTTAGAAACGTCGTTAGCATCAGCTAAAACAAATTTGATACCAGAACAATAGGAGCCGCCAGAAACGGTTTCACTCCAAGCACAATCGGTCCAGTCGGTTGCCGTATTAGAAGAATAGATAGCTGCTGCGCCATTCACGAAATTGAGGGTATTGTTGCTATCCAAATATATACCGACAGATGGGTCTCCGCCGCTACTGCCATCTTTGCTGATGTCAATCATGAGTTTTCCAGCATGCTCAGCATCACCAACTTCGATATTGCATCTTTGCGTTCCACGTCTGCATCCTGAGATATTGACGTTACTTTTTATGTTAACGGTGGGGTAATAAGAAGCGTCGACACCACTGATGCCCCAATTGCAGTTAGAGATACTGAGCGTGCCACCGTTTTGTTCCAAGTCTCCTCCTGTTGCTTTTTGTTTAAACTGAATTCCGTGATTGCATTGTGAAATGGTCACATCGCTCTCAAGAACGAGGGTTCCGTGCCTCGCTATCAAGGGTCGCTTCAGGGAAAGTCAATGTTTCGCCCATGAAGACCAAAACACCGTATCCGCCTTTGAATTCAATGCCTCCGATTTTAGCGTTATTCTCTGACTTTATAATGATTTGGGCATTCCCAGAATTTTCGACATTCGAATCGATATAAAGCGTTTTGCCGCTGTTATCGCCATTAAGCGTAAGGACGAAACGCTTGGTTCCAGAGTTCAAAAGGTTTTGATAATCGAATTCTAGCGTGCCAGCACATCCCGAGCCGGCATAAGTATCCAAATTATATGGTGTATATTCAACTTTATCCCCGCTGCTTGTGCCGATTTTGATGGAATAAGCGCTGAAATCGACCAAATGTCGCAGGAATCGTAATATTTAACTCCATCGCTGGTATCACGAATGATCTTATGAACGTGAGCATGTTCGTCTTCTTGACTGCATGTATAGAAGAAAGTCATGTCGGCGATGTTGACATCGCTACCAGATTCGTTAATGACCTTAAAAGTATCGGGGTAACCATTGTCCTCAGGGAAATTGAAGGAACTATGACTATTGTCAATTATAGCTTCGTAATAAGTCGGTTTTCCGGATTCGACATACCCATATTGAAGTTTCAAGGTTCCGTCGATGGTATAGGAAATGTTGGTTAGGCCGCCAATCCTGCCGTTAAGTTGGAAATAACCGTTGTTGGATAAGGTTCCCCAGGAGGAGGGAGAGCTATGGGTGTAACCTGAGTAGGTGAGTTCCCGGCTATTGTTTGGATCGGAGAGGTAAACGGTGCCGTTGCCGGAGCCATTATTTAAGAGGTTGGTTGTTCCGTTTAGCGAGATTCGATGATCGCCAACGTCACCGTTAGTAAATTGGATACCCCCCCC
>ONFU01000134.1 GCA_900317165.1 uncultured Erysipelotrichaceae bacterium | reverse complement strand
ATAGACTTTCTTAATCCAGATGTCTTGGTAATCGAGGAGAGCAAATTGTCAGAAGAGGGGGAACTAGCTTTCCCCTATTCCCGTGAAGGTTACGAATATTACGGGACCATCTCCAAACTCCGTAAGGGCTATAGCGGGGTCAGCATATTGACACGCGTCAAGCCCTTATCGGTCCATTATGGCCTAAGCGACGGAAAATACGACGATGAAGGAAGGGTTATCACCCTTGAATTCAATGATTTCTACCTCGTTGGGGCCTATGTGCCCAATTCGGGGGACGGCTTAAAAAGGCTCGATTTCCGTATGGGGTATGAAAATGATCTAAAGGACTATTTGAAAACCCTCAGCAGGAAAAAGCCGATCGTCTATACGGGCGACCTCAATGTCGCTCATCAGGAAATCGATTTGAAAAACCCAGACAGTAACCACATGAACCCCGGATTCACCGACGAAGAAAGAGCGAAATTCGGTCAATTATTAGACGAAGGCTATATCGATATCTTCCGTTATCTTTATCCTGAGGATATCCGTTATACCTGGTGGAGTTATCGTTTCCATGCGAGAGAGAATAACGTCGGCTGGAGAATCGATTATTTCCTTTGTTCGAAAGAGCTTCTCCAATATGTGAATGACATGGAAATTCACGATGGTATTTTCGGCAGTGACCATTGTCCGATTTCCTTGGATATCAACCTAAAATAAGCGGGGCATGTATTCGTTTTTCCTTTTTTTCACCCTTCTCACTTCTTTTCTCTTCCCTCCCTTTAAAGGAAGGGAAAATCTTTTCTAGACAAACCGCGCGCAGGCCTATAACATTGCCCTAGTATTTTTTGACTATGGTTATCACTTTTATCTGCGAAGTCCTCGGAGAGGAAAACAATGGAACGACCATCGCCACGATGAACGTCGTCCGTTATCTTCGTTCCAAAGGGCATGAGGTTCATGTAGTGTGTCCGGATAAGGACAAAAAAGGACTTGAGGGATATTATGTCGTCCCGAGGATCCATTTCGGGATTTTCGATTCCTACGTCAAAAGGAATGGGGTGACCCTAGCTTCCGCGAAGGCCTTTAAAGACGAAGGGCTTTTGGCCCTTATCCGCAATAGCGACGTCGTCCATTTCAATTTCGCCTCCAAGCTCACCTTGCTATGTTCCCAATATGCCCACGCCCACGGGGTGGCCTGCACCGCGAGCTTCCATACCCAAGCGGAGAATTTCACCAACCACGTTGGCTTGATGAGGCGTAGCTTTGCCAATTTCCTGATCTACTGCATCCTCAATCATCGCCTCTTCTCCCAAGTCGATGCGATCCATTATCCGACCGAATTCATGAGAAGTGTCTTTAGGAAACACCATAAGACGAGGGCCAAGGAATACATAATCTCCAACGGCACCCAAGCCCTTTTCTCACGCGAGGAGGTCGAGCGTCCAAAGGAATACGAAGGCAAAATCGTGATCGCCTCCACCGGCAGGTATTCAAACGAAAAGCAGCAGGCGGACCTCATCAAGGCCATGCGTTATTCGGCGCATCGCGATGAGATTCAGCTTATCTTCCCCGGGGATGGACCAAAACGTAAGAAACTCGAGAAGTTAGCCCATAAATATTGCCCCAATTTCCCCTTGTTCGGTTTCCATTCGCGCGAGGAGCTTGCGAAGATCCTCAATTACACGGATATCTATTGCCATTGCTCCTATGCGGATTTGGAGGCTATATCCTGCTTGGAGGCCATCTCGGTTGGCATAGCCCCGGTCCTTTCCGATTCCCCCCTCTCCGCGGTTTCGGGGTTTGCCTTGGATGAACGCAACATCTATAAGCACGACAACCTCAAGGATTTGGCCGCGCATATCGATTATTGGATCGAGCATCCAAAAGAAAGAAAAGAGAACGCCGATTCCTATCTAGGAATGGGCAAGAAATTCGCGCTTGATAAGATGATGGAAAAAATGGAACAGATGTTCCTAAAGACCATCGAGGAATACGAAGCCGAATACGAAGGGAAGACCGTCTGATGGCCAAAAGGGACAGAGTTGTCTATTACGAGGATCCCCTCAACGACGATTTCGCGGGAACGAAGATCAAAAGGCGGGCGTTGCCGAAGAACTATAAGTTCCATTCGCGAAATCCTTTTTTCCGCGCCCTCTCCTTCTTCCTCTATTACATAATCGCCCTTCCTTTGATCTTCATCTTCCTCAAATTATTCATGAGGGTTAAGGTCGTGGGGAAGAAAAACATCAAAAAACTTAGGAAGACCGGTTATTTCGTCTATGGGAACCATACCCAGATAATCGATGCCTTGACGGCCCAAATCTTCGCCTCGAGGCTTAAAAGAACCTTCATCGTCGCTGATCAAGACGCGACCTCCATCAGGGGAATAAGGTGGTTATTGAAGGCCCTCGGCATATTGCCGGTTCCTCTTAACCCCTCCGAATCCATCAAATTCAAGGAAGCCATCAACTACCACATCAAGAAAAAACGTGTCATCTCGATTTTCCCCGAGGCCCATATCTGGCCTTATTGCACCCATATCAGGCCCTTCGAGGATTCGAGTTTCGTCTATCCTTCCGAGCTCGGGGTTCCGGTCGTGGCGATGGTCATGACCTACCGTAAGAGGAAAATCCTAAAATCGCGTCCCCCTCTTCCTGTCATCCACCTTTCCCGTCCCTTCCTCCCCAATATGAACGTCTCCATCCCAGATAGGAAGAAGGCCTTACGCGATAGGGTCTATGAATATTTCATCGATATCGCTTCTAGCGAAGATAACGTCGAATGGATCTCCTATCAAAGA
>ONFU01000093.1 GCA_900317165.1 uncultured Erysipelotrichaceae bacterium | reverse complement strand
AAAAAAGAAAACGTCGCCCCAATGCTTGAAGTGGTCAGCAATTTCGCGAAAAAGAATTCTTTGCCTTCCGATTTCTCAAGAAATCTTCTAGTCGTCGTCGATGAGCTTCTTAGCAACGTCGCGAAATATGCCTACACGGATGAGCTAGGTTCCTTCTTCCTCCGTCTTTCATATTCAAAGGAAAGGAAAGATTTCCAACTTACGATTGCAGATCGCGGAAACCAATTCAATCCATTTGAACATACGGGTGGGGCCGTTCAAGGCGAAGCCGCGGAAATCAAAGAAGGCGGCCTAGGTATCCTCCTCGTAACGAAGATGATGGACGAATGCGTTTACGATTACGTCAAAAACAAAAACATCATCAACTTGCGCAAACGTTTCGATAAATAACCCTTTACCATTGGATTCATCACTATAAAATAGTGAGGCTATGGAAAGAGGAGCCGAATACCATGAGATGATGACGAAGACCAAAGTCTCTTCGCTTGTTATTCGTTTGGGCATCCCTACGACCATCACGATGCTCATAACCAATATCTATAATCTGGTCGATACCTACTTTGTCGGTACCTTAGGCGTTTCCCAGCAAGGGGCGACCGGAATCCTTTTTACCTTGCAAGCGATAATCCAGGCTTTTGCTTTCCTTTTAGGACATGGCTCAGGAACCCACGTTGCCAAGAAACTAGCGGAAAAAGACGTGGACGGGGCCTCTAAATTCGTTTCTACCGCTTTCTATTCCGGCCTTTTGATTGGGGGCCTCCTTTGTCTTTTTGGGATTATTTTCCTCGAACCTTTCATGCTTCTTCTTGGGTCTTCGGATACGATTCTTCCTTACGCGAACCAATATGGCTTGTGGGTTTTGATTTCCGCCCCATTCCTTATTGGCTCATTGGTAATCAACAACAACCTCCGTTATGAAGGAAAGGCCTTCTTCGCGATGATCGGAATGGCTACCGGAGCCTTATTGAACATCCTTGGCGATTTCATTTTCATCAATTTGATGGGTTTGGGTGTATTTGGGGCAGGCATGTCCACCGGCATCAGCCAGATCGTTAGCTTCATCATCCTCGTCGTCTTCTTTATAGTTAGAGGTCAATCGAGGATTACCATTAAGATGGTTTCCTTTGAGTGGAGACTCCATTTAGCGATTATCAAGGCAGGTTTCCCTTCTTTGCTTCGTCAAGGGCTTGCCTCGATTTCCGGCGGGGTCCTCAATAATCTAACCAAGCCCTTTGGTGATGCCGCGGTCGCGGCCATATCCGTCGTCAATCGTTATTCCAATTTCCTGATGTGCGTTGGGATGGGAGTAGGACAAGGACTTCAACCTGTGGCGGCCTATAACTACGCTAGAAAAGAATATGGAAGGGTGAGGGATGGCTGTGTTTTCACCGTTCTTTTCTCTTCGGGGGTCGTCGCCTTGCTTGTTATTCCCTCATTGATTATCCCGAACATTATCGTTTCTTGGTTCAATTCGGATGCCGAAGTCATAGAATTAGGGACCTATGCCTTAAGAATCGCCGCCATCAGCTTGCTTTTCGTTCCTATATCCGTCGTCATCAACATGGCTCTCCAAAGCGTTAGACGTTCTTTCTCTTCCTCTTTCCTTTCAACATTAAGGAATGGAATCATCTTCATCCCGATTATCTTTATCTTGGTTAGTGGGGTAGGTTTAGGTTTCAAAGGAGTAGCCTGGGCCCAGCCAATAAGTGACTTGATAACATTCCTTATTTCTCTTCCTTTCTTCATCCTCTTCGTTAAGGAGATGGGGAGAAAGGAAAAGGAAAAGAAACAAGCGGAAGCCTGATTTTGCTATAATTCCTTAAGGAAGAACATGCATATGGAAAAGAAAAAGAATGAACCCAAGAAAATGACCCTTGAGGAATATCAGCAAAAATATGCCAAAAAGCATAACACGGTGTTCATCAAATCCGCTTTTTTCCTAGTCTCTGCCGCGATTGGAATCGTGGTTTTCGCCGCGCTTTTCCTTATTGTAGTCCGCCTTTTTGATATTCATCAAATCGCTGGTTATATCGGAATTGGGGTCGCGGTCATCGTGTTCGGGGCCTTTTATGTCTACCCTTTAATCCGCATCAGCACCCAACGAAGATTCATAACCGATGTCGATAGCCAAAACATCAAAGAAGCCAAAAGGCACAACAAAAAGATGAGGGAGGAAATCGCGGATGCGATGATCGATTTCTCCGCGAAGACCGAGAACGTCGGTTGGTATAAGGAAGAGAATATCGGCAAACTGGCAGTCGCTAGGCAAACAAACGATAATGCCGCCCTTAGAAGTGCTTTAACCAATATCTATAACGAGGATATTTCAAAGAAAGCCAACGCCATCATCAGGGACCATTCGGTGAAAATCGGTTTGGTCACCGCGCTTTCCCAATCGGAAAGAATCGATACCCTCTTCGTCGCTTTGTATGAGCTAAACCTAATCAAACAATTGGTCTTCCTTTATGGGTATCGCCCATCGGAAGCTAAACTCATGCGTATTTATTCGACCGTTTTGACCAATTCCCTGATCGCCTATGGTTTAACTAGCGTTTCTTCCAATCTCGCCACGAGCGTGGTGAAAACAATCGGAGGAGCGGTAGAAAGGATCCCGCTTCTAGGCAATATCGTTTCCACCGTCATCGATTCGGCCTCCCAAGGTTTCATAAACGGGGGTCTAACGGTTGTCCTAGGCTTCCAAACGAAGAAATACCTTAACGATGAATTCAAAAAGCAGGAGATCATCGAGGAAATCGAAGTCATCGAAGAAGAAGAGAAGGCAATGCTTACCGAAGTTAAAACCGATATCGTCTCCGCTTATAACGAAGCCAAGAAGGAGCAGAAGGCCGCCTCATGAACTACGCGGAACCAATACTCTCTCTTATTATCATCACCCATAATAACGGCGGATATTTTACCCGTGCGTTAAATTCCGCCATAAACCAAGATGCGACCTTCCCCTATGAGATAATCGTGGTCATGGATGATTGCAACGATTCCACCAAAGAAGTGGTAGTTTCCGAAAAATCAAAGCACCCATACATCAATTATTACGAAGTTTCTTTCCATTGTCCTTTGAAAAACCGCCTCTATGGATTGGAGCAGGCCAAAGGCAAATACGTTATCTTCCTTGATGGAGACGATTACCTAACCCCCAATATGTTTTCGAGGATGGTAAGCATCATGGAAAATGAGAAGGCGGATATGGTCAATTGCGGCCTTTCCTATATCAAGAAGGGGAAGATAAAACCATCGAAACTCGTAAAGAACGCAATTTATGACCGTAATTCGGCCTTAAAGGCCCTTTTCTCTGATACGACTTTCCGCGCCTTCCTCCATACGAAGATCTTCCTTAGAGAGAAATTATTGAAAATGGAATTCCTTGGGAAAATCGATATCCATAATTTCATGTTCGAAGACGCCTATTTATGCTTCCATTACCTATTGCTATGCGAAAAGGTCGTCTCCATAAAGGACCATCTCCATTTTTACGATAAGACCAACGAGATGTCCGCAACCCATAAAAAAGGCTATTCCCGCTGCATCGATAACGTCTCCGTTAGAAGTGCGATAAGAAACAAAATCGAGTGCATGGGTGAGTCGGATTTAAGGAAAATCTTCCTCTCTTCCAAGATTAGGACAAGGCTTCTTCTTAGCAGCGATTATTTCCTTTCCTCTTTCGAAGACAAAAAGACCAAGAAAGAAGTCCTTAGGAAAACCAAAGGCGATTTCAAAAACGCCTATTCCAAGAATTTCGATAAGGAAAAAGTATTCTATAGAGATTTGCTTTATTGATCCTCTTCCAAAACCACCTTGCAATGGAAGAAATCGTTTTTGAAGTAGTAAGTGTTCTTTTGCTGTTCGTATGAAACTTCGAATTC
>ONFU01000055.1 GCA_900317165.1 uncultured Erysipelotrichaceae bacterium | reverse complement strand
TTTGCTTTATTGATCCTCTTCCAAAACCACCTTGCAATGGAAGAAATCGTTTTTGAAGTAGTAAGTGTTCTTTTGCTGTTCGTATGAAACTTCGAATTCAGCGCCCATTGGGATTTCCTTACGGAAGAGGATGGCGATTTCCTTGACGCACTTATCTTTCATTTCCTTTAATCCAATGGAATCAAGGCAAAGGTCGACATAACTCGCGTTATTGAGATGACCATTGAGATCGACGAGACTATATTCCGCGATTCCCTTGAAGGATTTGGTCAAAGGAGGCATGGGTATGGCCATGACGGAAGGGAGCTCATTCCCCTTTTCTCCGCCTTCGATTTTGATTTTGTTGGCTTTTGGCTCGATGAGTTCGCGGCTTTTTTCATCGATTAAGGTCCAAATCGCATTTCCTTCAATGAGGATTTCCCCAGACAAAGAACGGACGATATAATGACGGGGGAAGAAATAATGCAAAGTAGAGCCTGGATAAGAGATTAGCTCAATCTCCTCATCGTATTTTGGAAGACGCCTTACCAAAACCCTTTCGGAGGCGATGACCCAGAGGAATCCACGGTCAAGGGTTTTCGATCTTCCCATCCCGAGCTCCTCCGTATGAGCAATCGCGGCTTCTTGAAAAAGGCGAAACAAAACATCCATGCGCAGATTGCGTTTAAAGTCGACATGCTCTGCCCGAAGGACGATTTTATCCGAATATGTGGGAATCATTTTTTCTTGCCGAGCTCTTTTTCGACCGCGTCGATGACATCGCCTAAGGTCATCATCTTCTCCCAACGCCTTTTGGGAATCGAGATATCGAAGATGGATTCGATTTTGCACATGATATAGACGAAAGTCATCGAGTCGAATCCGGCCTCCATATTGATGCGGGTATCCTCTTTAATTTCGATTTTCTCAAAGCCGGGTTGGTTGGCTTTGATGAGTTCGATTATTTTGTTTCCGATTTCTTCTCTAGTCATTTTCGCTCTCCTTTAAGAGGTATCTTTGAACCTTTCCCGTTTTGGTACGGGGAAGGGGAGTTTTCACGTGTATTATTTTAGCAATGCGGTGCGAACGCGGGTATTGGAGGTTGAACTTTTCCACCAAATCGTCGATGCCTTCTTGACCATGAACGAATAGACCAAGCGATCCATCACCAAGTTTGTTGATGGCAAAGTCTGCGCTAGCCCCAAGTAAAGCGGCCAATTTCCCTTCATATTCAGGGATGAAGAGTTTGCTTCCATCATCGAAGACGATGATTTCCTTTTTCCTTCCGGTTATAAACAAATGCCCGTTTTCGAGTTTTCCCAGATCCCCCGTATAGAGGACGTTCCCTTTCTTAACCGAGGACGTTCCCTCTTCATCTTCGTAATAGCCTTTCATCAAGGTGAAATCGGATTCGACGATGATCTCGTTATCTTCCGCGATCCTAACTTTGTAATCAGGACAGATACTCATTTCGCGTGGGTTATTTCCTAAGGAAAGGGCGATTCCTGAGCTCGTTTCCGTAAGCCCATAACCAAAACTAACCCTAATGCCGAGGCTCTTGATGAGATTCAAAACGGAATCAGGGCATTCCCCCGCCCCAATTAGGATTAAGCGCAGCTCCTTATTGAAGAGGCTTTTCGCGGCGAGGAATCCCGCCATTTGGGGGACAAGCGTGGTGATGCTAGGCTTGAATTCGGCGAAATCAAAAAATATATGTTTTAACCCTCTTCCTAGGTAGACCTTCGCCCCAAACGATAAGGGCCATAGCAATGAACAGACAAAACCGAATACATGGGATAGCGGCAAAACCGCAAGAAGGGAATCCTTTCTTTCTAACGGCAATAACGAACCTCCGTTATAGGCTGCGCTGCATAACGAGGCTTCGGTTAGGACTACGGCTTTGGAGGAAGAAGTGGTCCCGGAAGTGAAGAAGAGGATATCGGCATCCGCACATTCATAGTCTTTCTCCAAACAATCGTTAAGCTCTTCCACTAAATCAGGATCCCCAAGCAAAGCGCCTACATGGGTAGCCTTAATTTGGCTTTTTAGGACTTCAATATCATCGTCTCCGTTGAGGAGAACCAATTGTCTTTTGCTTGCTAAAGAGAGGATTGAAAGGACGCAATCGATGCTGTTATCAACTAGCAGCCCAACGACTTTTTCCTTAGGAAGAGGATACGAATTAATGGCCTCATTCAATTCGCCATAAGTCATTTGCTTCCTAACTTGGCCCACGAAAAACTCAAGGGCGGTGTCCTCTTTGAAGCCTATGCCCAAAAGCTCTTTGAATGACTTGAATCTTTCCACGCCTATATTTTACTCCTAGTTTGATTTTGTCTACAAAACTATTAAAATGTTGGTAACAATTTTTCTATTTACACGAAAGGATTAGAAATGGAAAAAAACATTCGCATTGCCATTATTGGCGGTGGTCCCGCCGGTTTAAGCGCGGGTATGTATCTTGAACAAAAAGGATACGAAAATTACGTCATTTACGAAAAAACGGACCATGTCGGCGGAAAATGCCATTCTCCATCTTGGAACGGCAAACGTTATGAGATGGGCGCCATCATGGGCGTTCCTTCCTATTATGCCGTCCATGACGTCGAACTTTTCGCGGGAGTCACCCATGATGGACCACGCCTCCATCGCACATACCGTCTCCCTAATGGCGAAGTCGACCATCGCTTCGATAAAAAGCTCTTCAATATCCCCCATCTTCTAAAGCTCAAGAAGCAAATCAAGAAGTTCGGTGAAATTCTCGAAACCAAATACAAAGGCTACGATATCTGCGGACACCGCGGCGTTTCCGAAGGAAGATATGAAGGCTTTGCCGTTAGCCCAGGACGCGAACCCGTCAAGGGAGAAAACCCAAACCTCAAGGATTTGGCCCTTCCATTCAAGAAATTCGTCGAACTCAACAAGGTTCCATTAGTCACCGAGATCTGGGTCCAGCCCTTCACCTCATTCGGCTATGGCTATTTCGATGAGATCCCCGCGGCCTATGTCCTTAAATACCTCGACTTCCAGACGATGATGAATTTCGTCAACGTCAACCTTTGGACTTGGAAGGAAGGCACCCAAAGCATCTATGAGGCCCTTAACGCCAAATTGAAGCACCCAGCCCTCCTCAATTCCAACATCACCAAGATCGTCCGTGGCGAGAAGGTCACCATCACGGTCAACGGCAAAGAAGAAGTCTTCGACAAATTGATCATTACCGCGCCTCTTCAGATCGGCACGATCAATAACCCGGTCGCCCAAGGCCTCGATTCCTATCTCGATGTCAACGACAAGGAAAGGGAACTCTTCTCCAAGATCGATTACGAACGTTATGACACGATGGCTTGGATTACTTCCAAGGAGAAATATCCGGAAGCTTCCTTCTATGTCGTCGACAACATGACCCCGGAGACCTTAGGCCACGGCATGGTCTTCTACATGCGCTGGGGCAATGAGCCTGATCAACCTCTTGTTTCCTATGTCCTCCGTAAGCATAAGGACGAGAAGGAAAGCGTCGAGGAATACAAGGCCCGTCCAGAGCTTGAATACGAACCGACCAAACAAACCGTCCTCGAGGATATCAAAAAACTTGGCATCGACCCAATCGAGGAAGATGGCAAGAAGAAGATCATCTACGAATTCCAGGCCTATTATTTCCCGCATGTCTTCTCCGAGGATTATGCGAATGGCTGGTATGAGAAGGTCGAGGCCATGCAAGGGGAGAACAACACCTATTATGCCGGCGAAGTCATGAGCTTCGGCGACATGGATGAGACGATTGAATATTCCCGCGACCTCGTCGAGAGGTTCTTCTAAACCTACTTATCAATTAGCATGGGGGATAGCAGCCACTATCCCCTTTGTTTCTAAAAAAGGAGCCATATTTATGAGCGATAAATCCAAATGCTTCAAAAAAAGTTATGACGTCATCGTCATCGGTGGAGCCCTCGCAGGCTTAGCCTCCGCGCTCACCCTAGCCAAAAAAGGCCACGACGTTCTCGTCCTTGAGCAGCATAATCTCCCAGGCGGGGTCGCTACCTCCTTCGTCAGGGGTGGGGTTGAAATCGAAGGCACCCTCCATGAGATGATGTCCATAGGCCCAAAGGAATACCCATTGAAGATACGTAATTTCTTCGATGAGATGGGTGTCGATATCGATTGGCTTAGGGTTCCTGACGCCTATCGATTCATCGATGACGTCTCGGGAGTCAACGTGCTTGTCCACCCTGGCACCCATGGAGATATGGAAATCCCCGCGAAGGAAATCGCGGATGCCGTAGGCGATAGTGATGGCAAACTCTATGAGAAGGTTCTTCGCCTTTTGAATCTTTGCCATACCGTCTACCAATCGGTAAATACCCTTTCCGTTACCCATATGTCGAAGGCCCAAATGCTTTTGAAGCATCCTGAATTCGTCAAGACCGCGGGATATTCCGCGAAGGAAGTCATCGATACCTTCGACCTTCCCCAAAAGGCCATCGATATCCTCTGCGCCTATTGGATCTATGTCGGAAACGTCATAGATACCTTGCCGTTTACGATTTTCGCCTTCCTTCTTGGCGATTACCTAGGATATGGCTCCTATGTCCCGCGTAAATTCTCCTTTGAGATGCCTTTGAAGATGGCTGAAAGAGCTACCGAGATGGGTGTCCAAATCGAATACGGACAACGCGTCAGCAAGATTTTGGTCAAAAACGGCCATGTCGAAGGCGTCCGTCTTGAAAGCGGAGAGGAAATCGCTTCCCGTTATGTCGTTTGCTCCGCTTATCCAAACAAGGCCTACGCCGAGATGGTCGAACCCCAAAGCGAGGTTCCAGAAGGGGCGTTTAAATTCGTTAACGCGAAGACCCTTGGCCTAACTTGCTTCTCGGTCGTCATGCTCCTTGATAAGGATCCAGAGGAACTAAACATCAAGGACTACTCGACTTTCTACGCGCCAAATGGCATGGACCAAAAGAAGATATTCGAGGAAATAGCGACCCCAGGTCCTTATAATTACATAACTTCGATCTGCACGAACCTCGCTAATCCCGAAGCCAAAAGAAGATATTCGAGGAAATAGCGACCCCAGGTCCTTATAATTACATAACTTCGATCTGCACGAACCTCGCTAATCCCGAAGCTTCCCCAAAGGGCACATGCATCTATTCGATTACGACCTTGCCTCGCCCAGAAGGCTGGTATGGCGTAACCGAGGAGAACTATGAGGAAATGAAGAAAAAGAACGCCGAGCATTTCATCGACCTCGAATCCAAGAGGCTTGGCGTCAATCTTCGCGACCATATCCTTGAGCTCGTCATCGAGGCCCCACCAACAATTTCACATTATACCGGAGCCTTCCAAGGGTCCGTTTATGGATACATGCATACGATGGATGACCATATTGTCGCTAGACTTCAGATGGGTGAGAAGGAGAATTACATCCAAGGCCTCTCCTTCGCTGGCGCCCACCAGATTTCCGGGGACGGCATGGGTCCTGCAGTCACAAATGGACGCAAGGGAGCCAAGATCATCCTCGATATGATGGAAGAAGACAAAAAGGAGGGCAAATAAATGAAAGTCAAAGGATTCCTCAAAGATGTCGGTGGCGCTTCAAGAGTCACCAAAAGAAGGCAGGCGGCTTTCGATAACGCCTCCTCCGTTCCAAACGCGACCGATCCAATTGGAGCGGTAGCCAAAGCTCTCCATCCAGGTTTCATCGACCTCAAACTCATTGAGATAAAGGACGCCTCGAAAACGGCTAAGACATTTGTCTTCGAAGCCCCTCATCTTCCTTATTTCAAGGCTGGTCAATTCTTAACAATAGTCCTAAAGATTGGGGATTCATTGGTCACAAGGCCATATTCAATCTCAAGCGCCCCATATCAAACTAGGGGTGAACATCCAATCGTGGAAATCACGGTCCGTAAGCCAAAAGAGAACGGCTTCGTCGCGGATTATCTTTATGATAATGCCAAAGTCGGCGATACCTTCAAAGGCGAAGTCGGATTAGGCGAATTCCATTATGAGCCCCTTCGTGACGCGAAACACGTCGTCGCATTGGCCGGCGGAAGTGGTATTACCCCGTTCCTTTCGATGGCTAGGGAAATCCGCTATGGGAAACTTGACATGTTCCTTACGATTCTCTTCGGCTCGGTCTCGGAAGATGACATCATCCTCCGTGATGAACTCGAAGCCTGCGTATGCGATAAGGTGCGTGTCGTCCATGTCCTTTCCGGCGATAACCCATCTTGGAAGGGCGAGAAAGGCTTCCTTTCCGCGGAACTCATCAAAAAGTATTCCTCCGAAGACACCACCTATTTCGTCTGCGGTCCTCAGGTTATGTACGATTTCCTCGCCAAGGAACTCGAAAAACTGCGCATTCCCAGAAGGAGAATCCGCTTCGAGGTCTTCGGACAGGCTAGGGACATCACCAAATTCGAGGGTTACCCAGTTGAGAAGAAGGACGAGGTCTATAAACTCACCGTCTGCATGGGTATAGACGAAAAAGAGATTCCGGCGAAAGCCAATGAACCGATTGCCGTCGCTCTTGAAAGGGCGGGATTGAAGATTCATACCGCCTGCCGTTCCGGCGCTTGCGGGTTCTGCCGCTTGAAGGTTCTTTCCGGCGAATTCTTCGTTTGTCCCGCAAACGATGGAAGGCGCCACGCGGACATCGACTTCAATTATGTCCATGCCTGCTCAACCTATCCATTAAGCGACATCAAGATCAGGGTCAATATCGAATAAGATTTCTAATTGAACAAAACGCATACCGCAAACCAATTAATACAAAGGAAAACGGTATGCGTTTTTGTTCGTGCGTTTAACTTATGTATGGTTTTTTTGCCTATCCCTTTTTCAAATAATTGAAAAGGCCATAAATGTGATAAAATAACCTCACATATGGATACGGTTAAAAAAGGCTTAAGGAGTATAGCCAAATTTCTTGGTTTAAATAGAAACTCAAAATACGTCAATCATTACCTCATGGAGGCAAACGTCCGTTCAATGGTTTACATGACGGCCGTTATCGTCATCTTAGAGGTTTGGCTAATCATCTATCAGCATGTTAAGGCCGATGGTCTTATCTACCTTTACAATCTTCCCGTGGACGACCCCAAGCATTATGATCCGGGGTTTGACGCCTTCTTCCTTTTCTGCTCCAACTTCGTCCTTTTCCTTCTTGTGGGTGCGAACCTTTTCGTTTTTGGCTTGACCTACCGAATGAAGGACACCAGAAAGCGCCTTATCATCAACCTCGTTTTCTCGGTTTTGGCTTTCACTTGGTCTTGGTTCATATTCTATGAAGCCAAGCTTGGCACCTTGATTTGGGACGCTCCTGAAGTTGCGATTAAGTCGAATAGTTTAAAATCGGGTCTTGCGGTTACTCTATATATCGTCGCAATGTTCATTTCCATTTCAGTCGCCGCCGAAAGTGTCGTCGTCTTGATAAGGAAGAAGACCAGTTCCTATTTCACGATGGCGATCATCGTTTTGTTCGCCCTTATGTGTCTTGCCTTTGGCTTCAAGATCTCCTATGGCGATTACATCTCCTCCAAACCAAAGCAGATGATTTGCTTCTTCACGATGGCGATTTACGTGGTCTGCCTCCTCATTTGGCGTCCGTTCATCTCCGTTTTGATGAATGTCGCGATCTTCGTTGGCTTCTGGCAATTGCTCTCCAACGTCCCATTAAGGGAATCAACCGCCGCGGTCTTTACCTTAAAGGATGGCGACTTCGTCAATTACACGACGTTCGTAATATCGCTGACGATGGTCGCGATATCTATTTACCATCAGCGTCTTAATGAAGCCACCAAAGACGAAGAACTCGAATTCCTTGCCGATTACGATGAATTGACCGGCCTTCATAACGCCTCCTATTTCGCAAGGACCGTCGATGAACTCCTTAAGGTTCCTGGCGTTGGTGAGAAGAACATCATCCTCTTTATCAACGTTTCCAACTTTAAAACCATCAACGACCAACATGGATTCGTCGCGGGTAACGTCTTCCTTAAAGAAGTAGGTAAACTCGTCGATGAGTCCTTCCCGAAATCCGTTACCTGCCGTCAAGGCGACGACCATTACATCGTTTTCACACCGTTCGATGGTTTTGATGAAATAATCAAAAACCTTAATGAGAAGGTTAAGGAACTCGATAAGGAAATCGTTCCGGAAATCAAGGTCGGCGGATACCGTCCAAAGGCCAGCGAAGACTCAAGGCATGCCGCGGATAAAGCTCGTTATGCCTGCCATACGATCGGTCAGAACCTTACCGTCCATTATCGTGAATACGATGACAAGATGGATCAGGGCTATCACCTTATGCAATATGTCATCCACAATATCGATAAGGCCATCGAGCAAGGCTGGATCCGCCCATTCTATCAACCGGTCGTCTGGAGCAAGGATAAAAAGCTTTGCGGCGTTGAGGCCCTTGCTAGGTGGGTCGATCCCGAAAGAGGATTATTGCCTCCATATGCCTTTATTGGAACTCTTGAACAAACCAAATTAATCCATAAGCTCGATACCTGCATCGTCGAAAGGGTTTGCCAGGATATCCGTAATTGCTTGGATAACAACCTTCCGTTGGTCTCTGTTTCCCTCAATTTCTCCCGTATTGACTTTGAGGTTATGGATGTCGTTGAAGTTCTTGAAGAAATAGTCGCCAAATATCGGATTCCAAAGGAATTGCTCCATGTCGAGATTACCGAAAGCGCCCTCAGCGATTCCGAATCGGTGCTTGCCAAATCGGTCCGTGCCCTTAAGGAAAGAGGGTACCGTCTATGGCTCGATGACTTCGGTTCAGGATATTCTTCCCTCAACGTCTTGAAGGATTATGATTTCGACGTCCTCAAGATCGACATGAAGTTCCTCTCCGGTTTCTCCACCCGTCCAAAGGCCAAACCGCTTATCGCCGCGGTTGTCGCTATGGCGGAAAAACTAGGCATGCATACCGTATGTGAAGGCGTAGAGACGGATGAACAACGCGAATTCCTCAAAACCGCGGAATGCGAAAGGCTCCAAGGATACCTATTCGGTAAGCCTATCCCCTTCGAAGATCTGCAGGATAGAATCAACAAAGGCGAATTCACGGTCTCGGATACATTAAGCTAATCGATAACTGAAAAATGGCACATCGCGCGATGTGCCATTTTAAAATTCTTGGAATTAGATTATTCAGCTTCCCCAAAGATATCGGCTGGCTCAGGCTTCTCTTCTTCCTGAGGAGCCTCTTCGTTTTTATGTTCAACTTCAGGGGCCTCTTCTTCCTTCTTTTCCTCTACATGGGCTTCCTCTTTTTTGGAGGATAAGGAAACAAGAGCGTCAATCAATAAGGCCCCATAAAGTCCATAAAGGGCGATTTCGAGGAAGGTGATGTTTCCAACCGCGGTTGGGGCACCGGTGAAATCGAAGATGAGGGAAAGGACGAGAACGAGTATGAAGCAAGAACCAAAGAGGAGTGTAAGCCTCTTGAGGAGATCGTTCACGGTCAAGGCGTTGAGGATATAGATGATCGCGAAAAGAATTGAGATGGTCATCGAGATGATGGCGATCGTCCATCCGCTTGGACCAAAGGCGTTGTTCCAATCAATGACGTTCGTGAGGATCGTGGCGAAAATGAATAAGGGATAGAGCACGATAGCCGTAACGCCAAGTAACTTTTTGGCTCCTTCCGATAATTTGTCGGGGATTACGATCATGAGAATTCCATAGGCTAGATAATAGGCGCTGAAGATGATGGCGATAATCCCTATTGCCAAAACCGAGCCGTTTCCCTGCAACGAATTCATGTAGGTTAGCAATAGAAGCGCGCCTAGCGTGATTGCGAATAGGGGTGTGAGAATTTGTTTTAGTTTTGTCATATTGTTTACCTCTTGAAGATACTATAGCACAGGAAAACAAACGCGAATAAAGGTCAAAATATCAAATTGCTTTTTATTAGCTAAAAAGGTCGCTAAACTATATACGCTTTTTTTGGAGGCAACAAAATGAAAGTCTACGAATCCGCCTACGAGATGATTGGTTCGACCCCGTTGCTCCACTTGAGGAATCTCCAAGAATTCTTGGGTCTCGAGGCGAACCTATACGCCAAAATCGAAAGTCGCAATCCCTCTGGTTCCATCAAGGATCGCATCGCTTTATCGATGATCGAAGATGCTGAAGAAAGAGGAATTATAAAGAAAGGATGCACCATCATTGAGCCAACTTCAGGCAATACCGGAATCGGGCTTGCAAGTGTCGCGGCATCCAAAGGTTATAAGGCAATCATGGTCATGCCTGAGACCATGTCCATCGAAAGAAGGAAAATCATTGCCGCCTATGGGGCGGAGATAGTCCTTACCGAAGGAAAGAAAGGAATGGCCGGAGCTATAGAAAAAGCCAATGAGCTTGCCAAGGAGATTCCGAATTCCTTTGTCCCAAGCCAATTCGATAACCCTGCCAATCCTTCCATTCATTATAGGAAAACCGGCATTGAGATTTATGATGATATGGATGGGAAGGTCGATATCTTCGTCGCCGGCATTGGAACCGGCGGAACAATCACCGGTGTTGGACAGTATTTAAAAGAGAAGAACCCAAACATCAAAGTAGTTGGGGTTGAGCCTCTTAATTCCCCTGTTTTGACAAAAGGAGTGAAGGGGCCCCATGGAATTCAAGGTATCGGCGCGGGCTTTGTTCCTTCCGTCTTGGATACCAAGGTCTATGATGAAATCATCGACGTCGTTGATGATGACGCCTTTTCTAATGGCAAACTCGTCGGAAAGAAAGAGGGCATCCTCATAGGCATTTCCGGCGGAGCCGCCTTAACCGCCGCGATAGAAGTAGCTAAAAGAAAGGAAAACAAAGGCAAGAATATCGTCGTTATCTTCCCAGATGGAGGCGATAGGTATTTCTCTACCTGCCTATTTGATTAGATTATGAGAAGCAAAAGAGTATTAACCGTCCAAGACATCTCCTGTTTCGGGCAGTGTTCCCTGACTGTCGCGCTCCCTGTCCTTTCTGCTACGGGAATTGAGACGGTGATCCTTCCTACCGCCGTCCTTTCAACCCATACCGCCGGTTTCAAAGGATTCACTTTTCGCGATTTAAGCGAGGACATACCATCGATTATCGCCCATTGGAAAAAAGAAGGGTTGAAGTTCGATGGCCTTTATACTGGCTATCTTGGTAGCAAAGCCGATATCGATTACGTCAAGGAAATAGCTAAATCCGAATTGCTTAATGGCCCCATTATCATCGATCCATGCTTCGGAGACCATGGGAAACTATATGGCTTGTTCGATGAAGAATACGTCAAAGAGGTCAGAAGCCTTTGTGATGGAGCCGATTTCCTTCTTCCCAATATTACCGAAGCCTGTTACTTATTGGGCATCGATTATATTGGAAGAGTTGATGAGGAAAAAGCCAATGAACTGATACAGGGGTTAATTAAAATGGGCGCGAAGAACGTGGTTCTTAAGGGCCTTAGCAACGGCAAAGGAACAATTGGAGTCGCCGTTAGCAACAACGAAAAAGTCGAATTCTATTTCCATGAAAAGCTCGATAAAGACTATCACGGAACCGGGGATGTATTTGCTTCGGTGTTCGTTGGAGCCTATATGAATGGAAAAACTCCATTTGAAGCTGTGAAGATCGCCTCTAATTTCGTTTACGAATGTATTTCATCGACAATTGGCGATGATGATCACCCATATGGAGTGGAATTTGAACCTAGACTAGGTGATTTAATCGCGATGATTGCTAAATAACCTGACGTTCAAATAAAACTCTTAAGCGAAATAAAAATAGGATAAGTCTTGTCAAGTAGTTTTTTCTCTTTTTGGGCTTTCTCTTTTGAGGGCATGCCGAAAACAGGGCATAAAACCCCTTTTAAAATCTCC